>NZ_JBDSQY010000145.1:0-13794 GCF_039929585.1 Capsulimonas sp. | reverse complement strand
GTAGGAAGTTCTTTTAACGAAAGCCGTTTGCGTTGTCCATCCCAAAACCTTTCCCGCTGCGGGAGGGGTCGCGCGAAGCGCGGGGGTAGGTCAAAGATCCTGCCGCGCCGCCGGAGGGCGGGTGCTGAGCTGGTCGCCGCCGTCGCCGGCCGCCGTGGGATCGGCGCCCGCCGCGATTTCTTCCGAAGCACTTGTCTTATCGCCGTCGCCGTTACCGAGGTTCGCAGCGCCGTTGGCGCCGTTTGTGGCGGACGTGTTGACGACGATCTTCTCCGGCTTCTTCTCTTCGGTCGTCGTGCCTTCTTCTTTATCCGCCGCGTAGTTACGCAGACGCGGCTTGATGATGCTCGTGTCCACCTCTTCGTACGAAAGGCGCGGGCCGCTGGACGTGAACTCAGCGATGGTCGTTTTGAGGAAGCGCTCGTCGTCGCGGTTCGGGAAGTCCGGCTTGTAGTGCGCGCCGCGCGATTCGTCGCGGGCCAGGGCGCCGGCCACGATCACACGGGCCAGATGCAGCATGTTGCCGAGCTGCCGGGTGAACGGGATCAGCTGATTGGTCCAGCTGGACGTGTCCGCGATCGAGACGTTCTTGACGCGCTCCTGAAGCTCCTGGATCTTGTTTTCCGTGACCTTCAAGCGATCGTTGTAGCGAACGACCGTGACGTTATCCGTCATGATGTCGCCAAGCTCTTCGTGCAGCTTGTACGGATTCTCGCCGCCCGTGGACTTGGACAGCGTCTCGTATTTGCGGCTCTGATCCGACAATGCTGTCTCGAAAAGCGTGCTCGGCAGATCGTCCGCGCTCTTCTTCAGATGCTTGACATAGTTCACAACGCCGGGACCGGTCAATTGACCGCCCGTCAGACACGACAGCAGCGAGTTCGCGCCCAGGCGGTTCGCGCCGTGGTATTGATACTCGCACTCGCCCACGGCGTAGAGGCCGGGGATGTTCGTCATCTGGTTGCGCGGATCGCCCTCGACGAGACCGCCGGTATTGCCGTCCTTCACGAAGCCGACCCAGAGGCCGCCCATCGAATAGTGCACGCCGGGGAAGATACGCATCGGTGTGGTGCGCGGATCTTCGCCAATGAATTTCTCGTATATCTCCAGAATACCGCCCAGCTTGATGTCAATCAGCTTCTTGTCCAGATGCGTCAGGTCAAGGTAGACCTGGTTCTGACCGAAGACGCCCATCTTATCATCGACACACTTGGCGAAGATCTCGCGGGTCGCAATGTCGCGGGGAACGAGGTTGCCGTAGGCGGGGTATTTCTCTTCGAGGAAGTACAGGCGCTCCGCCTCGGGGATATCCTCGCCGCGCCGCGGATCGCCTGGCTTACGCGGAACCCAAACACGGCCGCCTTCGCCGCGCGCCGATTCGGACATCAGCCGCAGCTTGTCCTGGCCGGGAATCGCGGTCGGATGGACCTGGATGAACTCTCCGTTCGCATAATACGCGCCCTGCTGATACACAGCCGCCGCCGCCGTTCCCGTATTCATGACCGAGTTGGTCGAACGGTTATAGACGATGCCAGGGCCGCCGGTCGCGAGCACGACGGCGTCGGCCCGAAATGTCTCGATCTTCATCGTGCGAAGATCCTGCGCAACGATGCCTTTACAGACGCCGTCGTCATCCTTCACGATGCCGAGAAACTCCCAGAACTCATGCTTGGTGATCTCACCCGCAACTTCATGCCGACGCGCCTGCTCGTCCAGCGCGTAAAGCAGCTGCTGGCCGGTCGTGGCGCCGGCGTAAGCCGTACGATGATGCTTGGTGCCGCCAAAGCGCCGGAAGTCCAACAAGCCTTCGCCTGTGCGATTGAACATGACGCCCATGCGGTCGAGCAGGTTGATGATGCCCGGCGCGTTGTCCGCCATGTGCTTGACGGGCGGCTGGTTCGCCAGGAAGTCGCCGCCGTAGACGGTGTCGTCCAGGTGCTCGTAGGGCGAGTCGCCCTCACCCTTGGTGTTGACGGCGCCGTTAATTCCGCCCTGTGCGCAGACTGAGTGGCTGCGCTTGACGGGGACGAAGCTGAAGAGATCGACGGGAACGCCGCCCTCGGCGATCTTCACCGAGGTCATCAAGCCGCCCAGTCCGCCGCCGACGACGATGACTTTGGGTTTCGTATTTGTCGCTACTGTCGCCATAATTTATCTCCTCGCGACTTTCGCCGTCACAGCGGGCGCCGAAATCGAAGCGCGCTCATGGTTCAATCCCGCCGAGCGGAACCGATTAGCCGTCGCCAGCCCGATGACGGTGAAGATCAAGAACACGCCCGCGCAGACAAACGCGCTGATCTTTTGCGAACGCTGCGAAATCGTGATTCCCCAGCGGATACCAAAGTTCCAGATGCCGTTTGCGAAGTGGAACACCGTGGCCGTGATGCCGATCACATAGAACGCGAAGAACAAAGGATCCGCGAACTGGCCCGCCATGGATTCCCATCCAATCGCCTTTTCGGGATTGGGCGATCCTTGCCACGCCAGGAAGTATCGCTGCAAGCTTGTGTTCCAAACGTGGAAGCCGATGTAGAAGAACGCGATCACGCCGCTGACGCGCTGCAAAAAGTACATCCAGTTCCGGCCATAGCTATAGCTGCCCAGGTTGGACGAGCCATGCGCGGCGATAAAGATCCCGTAAATCCCATGATACAGAATGGGAATGTAGATGATGATGATCTCCAGGATCGCCACGAAGGGCAGATATCCAAAGACCTTGACCACCGTTTCAAAGGCGCCTGGACCGCGCAATGCATAGGAATTGGCGATCAGATGCTGCATCAAAAAGATGCCGATCGGAACGATGCCCGAGAGTGAGTGCAGCTTATGCCATAAATACGGGTCGCGCAGCCCTCGCGCGTTCGACGCCTCTTGAGAAGCGGGTATTGAGGAAGCCATCGTCACAGTCCTTTCGGAAAACCAGAAAACAACCTAGTATACCATCGGGGTTGCAAAATGTAAAATGAAATGATATCATACTTATTATAAGCATGGCTAATATTCTACAGATAGAAACTCTCAAACTTTTTTGCGATCTCGTGGAAGCGCAAAGCTTCTCGCGCGCCGCAGAGCGCAACTTTGTGACCCAATCGGCGGTCAGTCAGCGCCTGCGCGCTCTGGAACGCGAGTACGGCCGCTCGCTGATCGACCGGGGCCAGGGCCGAGGCGTCGTCACCCCCACCCCCGCCGGCCAGATCCTTTACGACGGCGCCAAGCGACTCCTGCGCGAAGCCAACGCCCTCGACGCCCTCCTGCGCGATAGCGGCGACGAAGTCGGCGGCACGATCCGTGTCGCCACCGTCTACTCCGTCGGCCTGCACGCCCTGCCCCCGCGCCTCAAGCCCTTTCTCGCCGCCCATCCCAAAGTGAACGTCCACCTGCAATACCAGCAGACAGAGGAAATTTACCGAGAAGTGATGGACGACTCCGTGGACATCGGCATCGTCGCCTGCCCCGCCACTCGGCGCGGCCTAGAAATGTTTTTGTTCAGCGAAGAAGAAATGGTGCTGATCTGCGCCCCCGAGCACCCACTCGCCGCCCATACTTCCGTCAGCCTCAAAGACCTCGACGGCGTCGCCTTCATCGGCTTCGACAACGACATCCCCACCCGCAAACTCATCGAAGCCCGCCTCGCCCGCGCCAACGCCCGCGTCCGCGTGACCAGCACCTTCGATAACATCGAGACGATCAAGAGCATCGTGGAGATCGGCAACGGCGTCAGCATCGTGCCGGCGGACACCATCCGCCAAGAAGTGCGCGAAGGCGCCTTGGTCGCCGTGCCGTTTACGGAGACGGATACGTTTTTGCGACCGACGGGGCTGTTGGTGAAGAAGAGTAATTTGAAAAGGGCGGTGGTGACAGTGTTTGTGGAGGCGATGAAGATCGGGAGGTGAGACAAACGCCAACGTGTCCGTTACGCCAGGTGCGTCGCACCACGGGTATAAAACCCATGGCTGGGAGACGCTTCGCGTCTAACGACCCGTGCCGGGCCGACAAAATGAGACCATTAGACAATAGCCTATTTTGTCCGTCCGGCACGGACGGTTAGGGCGAAGCCCTCCCAGACGTGGGTTTTATACCCGCGGTGCAAACGCCGACGTGGGTTTTTATACCCGTGGTTTGATTACAGTCCCAGCGCCTGCTTGACCAGGCCCGGGATGTCTGCCGTGGATTCCGCCATGAGAACGCCGGCGGCCTTGAGGGCGTCGACTTTCGCTTGGGGGCCGCCGCTGGAGCCGGAGATGATGGCGCCGGCGTGGCCCATGCGCTTTCCGGGAGGGGCGGTCAGACCGGCGATGAAGCCGATGACCGGCTTTGTCATGGTCTTGATGTACTCAGCCGCGATCTCTTCGTCCGAGCCGCCGACCTCGCCGCACATGACGATGGCTTTGGTCTCCGGGTCCGCTTCGAAGAGCGGAAGGACGTCGATGAACCGGGTGCCGGGCATCGGGTCGCCGCCGACGCCGACGCAGGTGGTCTGGCCAAGGCCGGCGCGGGTGAGGGCGTCGACCGCTTCGTACGTCAGAGTACCGGAACGAGAGACGATCCCTATCGGGCCGGGGGTGAAGATGCTTGCCGGCGTAATGCCGATCTTGCACTCGCCCACGGTCAGGATGCCGGGACAGTTCGGGCCGAGCAGGCGCGACTTGGACGTCTTCACGACGTTGACCGCCTTGATTTCGTCCTGGATCGGAATGCCTTCGGTGATGCAGACGATGAAGTCCACCCCTGCGTCGACCGCTTCCAGGATGCCGTCCGCCGCAAAGCGGGCCGGGACGAAGATACAGGAGGCGTTCGCCCCCGTCTTTTCGACGGCTTCCTTCACGGTGTTGAAGACGGGAACGCCCTGGATCGTCTGGCCGCCCTTACCGGGCGTGACGCCGCCGACGACATTGGTGCCGTAGTCGATCATCTGTGTCGTGTGGAACTCGCCCTCGCGGCCGGTGATTCCCTGGACGATGACCTTGGTGTCTTTACCAACTAGGATACTCATGGCTGTTCTTTAACCCCGTCGTCGCTTGAAGTAGAACACGGTGACGGGAACGCTGTCGTCCATCTCGTCATCGCCTTCGCCGCCGTCTTCGGTGGCCCGCACATCCGCAACCGCGTTAACCAGCTCCCAACCGTCCGCGCCATGGGTGTTGAGCGTCGCCTCATCCGTCTCGTCGTCCGCTTCGCTCACAACGATCTTGTACTCAAATACATCTGCCATTGATATCCATCCTTCTTCTTGCTTCTTAAATTAAGAAAGCGCGTAATTACTTCTTAGCGTAAGCCAGCTCCACGATCTTCGCGGCGGCTTCCTGCATCGTCTCGGCGGGAACCAGGTTCGTGGTCTTCAGCAGCTCGGCGCCCTCGGCGGCGCGGGTGCCGGCGAGACGGATCACGATCGGCACCTTGACGTCGAGCGTCGCGACGCCGGCGATGATGCCCTTGGCGACTTCGTCGCCGCGCGTGATACCGCCGAAAATGTTGAACAGAACGCCCTTGACATTGGGATCGGACAGAACCACTTCGAGGCTGCTCGTGACCGCCTCGGCCTTGGCGCCGCCGCCGATGTCCAGGAAGTCAGCCGGCTGACCGCCCGCGCGCTTCACTTCGTCCATGGTCGTCATGACCAGGCCCGCACCGTTGCCGATGATGCCGATGTCGCCGCCCTCAAGACGGACATACTGGATGCCGCGCCGATGCGCTTCGGTCTCGATCGGATCTTCTTCGGCGGTGTCATGGTAGGCCGCGAACTCGGGATGGCGGAACATGGAGTTCTCGTCGATGTCCCACTTGGCGTCGCCGGCGATGATCGTTCCCTCTTTGGTAATGACCAGGGGGTTGATCTCGGCGAGCGTCGCGTCTGTGCCGACATAAGCGGCGTAAAGCGCCTTCAGGACGGGGATCGTCTTGTTGATGTGGGCCACATCGTAGTTGGCGTCGAACAGGACTTGTCGGGCCGCGTAGTCGGGCAGGCCCAGCAATGGGTCGATGAACAGCTCGGCGATGTCGGCGGGATTGTTGTGCGCGACTTCCTCGATGTCCATGCCGCCCTTGGTCGAGACGATCAGCACATCGCGCTGACGGGCTCGGTCCTGGGTGATCGCGACATAGATCTCTTTGTCGATGTTGACGGCTTCTTCCACCAGAAGCTTATTGATCTTCAGGTCGGAATTGGCCTGTGCGAAGAACAGCGTCTTGCCCAGCAGCGCCTTGCCGATCTCCTCGGCGTCATTCGGATTGTCGGCGAGCTTGACGGCGCCGGCTTTGCCGCGTCCGCCGCTATGCACCTGCCCTTTGATTACGACCTTGCGGCCGAGCTGGGTAGCGATGTCCCGCACTTCGGCGGGGGTCGAAGCCGCCTGTCCTTCCGGCACGGGCACGCCGTACTGCTTCAGGAGCTGCTTCGCCTGGAACTCATGTATCTTCAAAATCGTGTCTCCTGCTCTTTTAAAGAAGCGGAAAAGCCAGCGAAATCATTTTTGCCGAGCTTCTCTGCTTCTTTTGTTCGAAACCGACTCCTATTATGAACGAAAAATCGTTTCCAACAGGCGTCGGAAACGATTATTTCGCTAAGATTCGTCGGTATATTTGTCCTTGAGGCTACTCACGACACTCGGATCGGCCAATGTCGTCGTGTCTCCCAGCGCACGCCCCTCGGCGATATCGCGCAAAAGGCGCCGCATGATCTTGCCGCTGCGGGTCTTGGGAAGCTCCGCCGTGAGGAATAAGTCGTCCGGGCGGCAGATCGCGCCGATCTTCTTGGCGACATGCGCCTTGAGCTCCGCCATGAGTTCAGGCGTTGGATCGATCCCCTCTTTCAGGGTCACGAACGCCGAAATCGCCTGACCCTTAATTTCGTGCGCCTTGCCGATAACCGCCGCCTCAGCGACACTCGGATGATCCACGAGCGCGCTCTCGACTTCCATGGTCGACACACGATGCCCGGCGACATTCATGACGTCGTCCACCCGGCCCAGCAGCCAGTAATCGCCTTCGGAGTCGCGCTTGGCGCCGTCGCCGGCAAAGTAATAACCCTGTGCGGCGAACTTGCTCCAGTAGACCTCGCGGTAACGCGCATCGTCGCCCCAGAGCGTGCGCAGCATCGACGGCCACGGCTTGGTGATGACCAGCAGGCCGACGCCCTCATTGCCTTCCGGCAGCGGATCGCCTTTTTCATCCACGACCAAGGCGCTGATGCCCGGGAAGGGACGCCCGGCGCTCGCCGGTTTGGTCGTGCTGATCCCGGGGAGCGGCGTGATCATGATCGCGCCGGTCTCCGTCTGCCACCATGTATCCACAATCGGGCAGCGCTCGCCGCCGACATTTTTGTGATACCAGAGCCACGCCTCAGGATTGATCGGCTCGCCGACTGAGCCCAGCAAGCGCAGGCTGCTCAGGTCATGCTTCTCGGGCCACTCGGTTCCCCACTTCATAAACGCCCTAATCGCCGTCGGCGCCGTGTAGAGAATGGTGATCTTGTGCTTTTCGATCAGTTCCCAGAACCGGTCCCTCGCGGGCCAGTCCGGGGCGCCTTCGTACATGAACACGGTGGCGCCATTGGACAGCGGGCCGTAGACAACGTAGGAGTGCCCGGTAATCCAGCCGACGTCTGCCGTACACCAGTAGACGTCTTCGTCCTTGAAATCGAAAATATACTTGCTGGTGGTAGTCGCGCCGGTCAGATAGCCGCCGGTCGTGTGCGCGATGCCCTTGGGCTTGCCCGTGGACCCGGACGTATAGAGGATAAACAGCAGATCTTCGGAGTCGAGCGCTACGGCGTCGTTCTGATCGGACGCATCCGCGACAAGCTCGTGCCACCAAAGATCGCGTCCTTCGACCCACGGCGTCTCTTCGACCTTGCCGGTGCGATTGACGACAATGACGTTCTCAATCGTCGTCTCGCCTGTCAGCGCCTGATCGGCCGCTTCCTTGAGCTTCACCACGCCGCCGCGCCGCCAGCCGCCGTCGGCGGTGATCAGCAGCTTGGAGCCGCTGTCGTGAATGCGCTCACGCAGACTGTCCGCGCTGAAGCCGCCGAAGACCACCGAGTGCGGTGCGCCGATGCGGGCGCAGGCCAGCATTGCAATCGCCGCTTCAGGAATCATGGGCAGGTAGATCGTCACGCGATCACCATGTTGCACACCCTTGCCCAGCAATACGTTCGCGAACTTGCAGACTTCCTTGTGGAGCTCGGCGTAGGTGTACGTCTTCGTGTCGCCCGGCTCGCCTTCAAAGACGATCGCCGCCTTATCGGCGCGCCCGCCGGCGACATGCCGGTCCAGACAGTTCACGGAGACGTTCAGCTGGCCGCCAAGGAACCACTTCGCATGCGGCGGGTTCCACTCGCTGACCGTGTCCCACGGCTTCGACCACTCCAGCTGCGACGCCTGCCCGGCCCAAAACGCATCGGGATCGGCGGCGGCGGTCTCATAGATCTTGGGATCGTTCCAATTCGCCTGGGCCGCGAAATCGGCGGGGGGAGGAAATGTCTGACTTGTTTCTTGTTCGAGCTCTGCCACGTCGGATGCTCTCCTTCGATACTTACGCAATTTTCAACCGGGAGAGTGTTCGGCGCGGCTAGTACAATTACCTGCTTGGATTTATTTTTTCACAAATCTATTCGTAAACCTTTACGGATATCCATTGAGAGAGCCATCGAACTGAAACATGTCCCAAATATATGTGAAGTCATCATGGCATCCAATGGCGGCAAGACGGCCATCTGGTGAGAAGATAACGTCTGAAGTGGTATGAGCATGCGGCAATACGGCGAGCAATCGGCCGCTGGATAACTCCCATACCCATGCAGAATTATTGGGATACGCAAGTTCGTTGGCGATCACGATATCGCCTTTCGGAGAGATCGCGACACTCCCCATCTTATCGGGGTGTTCCAGAATAAGAACACAATCGCCCGTGATGGTATCCCAAATGCGGACGGTTTTATCAAAACTGCTGGAAGCAATACGCGAACCGTCTGGCGAAAATGACAGGCTGAATGCATGATCCTCATGGTGGAGTTCGTGTTTCAAGACACCGTTTCTTGTATCCCAAATACGGAGAACGCTGTCATGGCAGGCGGCGGCGATCCACTCCCCGCTGGGAGAATACGCGACATCGTGTATGCTGCCTCGACAATCCTGTAACGACGCCACTTGCTCTCCGGTGGCGACCGACCATAGGAAGCCGATTTTACCGCTGGTGGTCGCGATCTGCTGGCCATCCGGAGAAAAGATTGCGAAATCGACGGTGGAAGTGTGACCAGCCATTTCAAAGATCAATTGGCCGGACGCGAGATTCCAAAGATAGGCTTTTTTTGTACGCGTCGTTGTCAGTTGCGCGCCATCAGGGGAAAACTCCACATGCCGGCCGGGACCGGGTGATTCGAACTGAGGGTTCCCGGATGCGGCGCTCCACACGCGGCTCAATTTATCATGGGAGGCAGTGGCGATTTTCTGGCTGTCTGGGGAGAATGCGAGACAGAACATGATTCCGGTCGGCTGGGAGAGCGCAAGACGCTCGTTCCAGCTGGTTGTATCCCAAAAAGCCGTACGTCCATTGCGGCTACCCGTAGCGAGCGTCGCGCCATCGGGCGCCCAGGCAACCTGATAAACGGAATCAGAAAGAGAAGGCAGCATCGCTATAGGAACTGGTCGTTGTGGCGACGTGAACGCCATTTCCTCTGCTGCAATAATTTTCTTCATGGAGGACGATTGTTATTCCACTAAAACAAATTCAGCTGCAGCGGCTTCACGCCGGGCGTCCACGACACGCTTGGCTTATCGCGCTTGGCGACATCGAGCACGACGGGGCAGCCGGTTTCAACGGCGACGGTCGCCTTCGCGTAGGCGAGTGCGAGTTTGGGGGTGTTGTTTTCTTTGGAGAGGTGCGCGAGCCATGCCGTGTGCGGGCCGTGGGTTCGAGCGTGCTCGCAGAGGAGCGCGACGGCGGCTTCGTTGGAGAGGTGGCCGCGGTCGCTGAGGATACGCGCCTTGAGGTAGCCGGGGTAAACGCCGGCGTTCAGGCGATGGACGTCGTGATTGGCTTCGAGGATGAGTAAGTTGGCGCCGCGAATGGCTTTGCGCATCGTGTCGGTGACATGACCGGCATCGGTGATGATGCTGGCTTTGTGGCCGCTGGGACGATACATGAGGTTGACGCCGACGGGTTCGACGGCGTCGTGTGGAACGGAAAACGTCTCGACATCGAGATCGCCGATCGTCCATGTATCGCCTGTTGGAAGCTTGATGTTGGGAGAATCCGTGCAGCGTCGATAGAGAGCATTTAATGTCGCGGGGTTCGCGACGATCGGAACGCCGTGGCGCTTGGAGATCGCATGGGCGCTCTGGATGTGGTCGGAATGCTCGTGGGTGAGGACGATCCCGCTGAGATCTTCCAGCTGGAGGTCGTGCGCGGCGAGCGCGCTGGTGATCAGGCGCAGGCCAATGCCCGCGTCGATGAGGATCGCATGTTCGCCCGCTCGAACAAGTGTTGTGTTTCCGGACGAGCCGCTGGCGAGAGCGTGGACTGAAAAGTGCCGAGTCATAAGGAGTATCTTACCCCAAAATTACTCCAAATTCGGTCCGGACGTGCAAAGACCCGACGGGAGGCGGCAGCGACGTCGGGTCTCTAAATTGTGTGCTTCCTTGCGTATGCTCGTCCGGTTGATGGGACGGGCTCCTTATTGATGAGCCGCGCACGCCGTTAGATAGATTTCAGTGGGCGCGGTTCGTTATTAGCACATTGCGTTCCTGTATGAAGTTGTCTACCCGTATTATAGGCAGGCGCGCGAAGGGTTGTTACTGCAATAGTTACCAGGTTTTCAGGGATTATTGCTGGGGAGCTTCAGAAGAAACGCCGTCGCGAGCGAGGATTCTTTGCCGCCCTCCACCCGCTTGCCGCCGGCGGCCAACGCCGCGCCGTCTGGAAAGACAATCAGCGCCTGATCGTGGCTGCTCTCTGGAACGGACGAAATCGGGGTAAAGGTGTCCGTGGCGGGATCGAAAACTTCAGCCGCACCCGTGGTGGCGTGAATGGGAGGAGACCAGCCGCCGATCAGCAGAAGTCTGCCGTCCGGCAAGGTTTCCGTGCTGTGCGCCATGCGCGGCGTTCCCAGAAGTTTGGGCGCCGTGTGAAACTCGTCGGTCACGGGGTCGTAGATCTCCGCCTCGCGCGGGCCGGCCTCGCCGTTCTGGCCGCCGGCGATCAGCACTGCGCCATCTGCCAGCAGAGTCGCCGTCGCGCGGTCGCGGGCAAAGGCCATCGGTGACTTTGTCCGGCGAAATGTGTTGGTGGTGGGATCGAAGATCTCCGCCGTCGCGGATGGCTTGTCTGGCTTGCCGACAAACCAGTGCTTGCCGCCGGCGATCAGCACCCGCCCGTCTTTCAGAAGCGCCGCCGCCTGCCCGAAGCGGTCTTCTATCATCAGGCCGGGGACTAGGGCGAATGTCTGAGTTTTGGGATCGTAGAGGTCCGCCGTGGCGAGCGTGCGGCGACTGTGCGTATCGAATCCGCCGGCGCATAAGATCCGCCCATCGGCGAGTGTCGTCGCCGTAAATAGCTCGCGGGGCTTCGACATCCGGCTCGGAAGCAGACGGAACATCTCCGTCTTGGGATCGAACATCTCCCCTGTCGCAAGCGAGCCGAGGGAGGTATTGTAACCGCCGATAATCAGCACCGTACCGTCCGGCAAAACATTCGCGGCGGCAAAATCACGGGGATAAGTGAGATTTCCCTTAGTTCGATGAAACGAGTTCGTGTTTTTATCAAAAACATCAGCAGTCGCCAGGCAGGAACCGGCGTCATAGCTGAAGCCGCCTGCGATCAGCGCGCTCAAACCACCCGGAAGCAGCACAGCGCTCGGCGCCCAGCGGGAATCGCACATGCCTGGCTTGATCGGCCTCCACGCGGGCGCTTGGGCCATGGCGGGAGCGCCGATCAAGCAAAGCGGCAGGAGAAGCGTCCATTTCATCCGAGGATCGTGTCCGCGAAATCGTCGCTGGCGGCGGCAAGCTCGAAGTCGTGAATCGTCAGCCCGCCCGAATCGTGAGTAGTGATACGAAATGTCACTTTGTTATATCGGATATCGATGTCGGGGTGATGATTGATCGATTCGGCCGTCTCGCCCGCCTGATTGACGAATTGAAGCGCCTGGGTGAAGTCCTTGAACTCGAAAGTGCGCGTCAGAACACCGTCCTTACGGCTCCACAATGGGACGCGCTTCAAATGATCAAGAACCTCAGTTTCCGGCAATAACGGGAATTTCATGGGGCGTCTCCTTTATCCATTGGCGTCATAGCTTAGTGTTGAGATCATCATACCCAGAATTTTCCGGGCTGGGATGTTCGCCTGCTCGCCTCCCTTCGCCATCGAGACTCGGTATTCCTTCCCGGCAGGATTCCCACACGAACGCGACGAATCTCAGACATCATGCGAGTGGTTTTACAGCGAGTGACGCACGCTGCCGTCACGATGGAAGAAACCGGCGAACGGCGGAAGATCGGGCCTGGATTAGTGGTCCTTTTGGGCGTCGGCCAGGGCGATGTTGAAGGCGATGTCGATTATCTTGTACCAAAGATATTGTCGCTTCGAATATTTAGCGACGAATATGGAAAAATGAATCTCTCGCTGGAAGACACTCAGGGCCAGATGCTGATCGTTTCGCAGTTCACCCTGTTCGCCGATACGCGCAAGGGCAAGCGCCCGTCATTCACGGACGCCGCTCCGCCGACGATCGCGATCCCACTGTACGAGCGGTTTGTCTCCCAGGTCCAAGCGCGAGGCGTCACGACGCAGACCGGAGAGTTCGGCGCCGATATGCGTGTGGAGATAAGCAACGACGGCCCTGTGACATTGATCATCGACAGTCCGCCGAAACCGGCAATTGAGAAATAAAAGGAAGTAAGTGTCAGTGAACGATTCTGACGACCAAATCCCCACGCCTCAAAGGCCCCCTGCCCCGTCGCCCTGCGGCGTGCGCAAACAGGGAGAGATGAGTCTGCGTCAGGGCAACATCGAGCAGGCGCTGTCGAAGTATCGTAAGGCGGTGCAAATCGAAGGCTCCGGCGCGGGCGGCCCGCAGGACGGCGTTTCCGCCGCGCGCACGGACCTGGGCGAAGCCTACGCCTATGCCGATCAGGCTGTGAACGCTCTGCGCCAGTTCCGGCGCGCCATCCGCTCCTGTCCTCAGCGCGCCGAGCCGCACTTTTCCCTTGGAGAGCTCTATCGACGCCACGGCAAAACGCAGGCGGCCGTCTCCGCGTATCGCCGCGCCATTGAGTTCTCACCCCGCAACGCTTACTATCACTACCGTCTCGCCGACACGCTGATCGACGCCGGCTTTGAGACCGAAGCGCTCTCCGAGATGGAGATCGCCGCCGAAATGTCGCCCGAAGACTCGTTCTACCACTTCCGGCTCTCCGACCTTTATCTCACCCGTGGACGTCTCGAAGAAGCCGTTGCCGAGATCCAAATGGCGTCGATGTTCTCGCCAAACGACGCCTACTACAATCTGCGTTTAGGGATGATGTATATTCTCGCCAGCCACTGGGAAGACGCGACCGAAGCCCTGGACCACGCACTGCGCCTCGATCCGCGCAACTCGCTTTACCATTGCATCTTAGCCGACGTGCATATTCAATTGGCGCGGAACGATCGGGCGATGAGCCACTATCAGATGGCGGGTGACTTGGATGAGTACGATATGGAGCACGTGAGAAGAATTCGACGGCTAGTGGGGATTGGGGAATGAAGAGGCTGGCCCTCATCCCCCGGCCCCTTCTCCCAATTCTGGGAGAAGGGGAG
>NZ_JBDSQY010000144.1:0-11228 GCF_039929585.1 Capsulimonas sp. | reverse complement strand
CTTTGAGCGCCTCCAAAACGACCTGCGCTTTGAAGGTGGCGGAATAGTGTTTTCGGGTGTTGGGCATGGTGGTGTATCCACCTTAATTGTGCCCGATTTGCTGTCCTAATTTATAGGACCATTATAGACCGAGCGAAAATCCGCTTTCGAGTTCAAAGCCGACGGCGCGGGCAGTCCCCAGATTCTCCGATTGGATGAGCGTGGGAATACCTGCGGGAAAGGGCGGCGGCGCGACCTGCTTTACGACGCTGCCGATAATATCTGTGATGTCGTTGTAAAACAGATTGAGGCCGACATAGCCCGCCGAAAAGTCCCGCCGATACCCCGCCTCGAAACTCGATACTTTTTCCGGCTTCAGGTGAGTATTGGCGATATTGCGAAGATCGATTCCCGGAGCTAGCGGGATCGACAACTCCAGGTAGG
The DNA here is from genome assembly GCF_039929585.1 of Capsulimonas sp. Lineage (NCBI taxonomy): Bacteria > Bacillati > Armatimonadota > Armatimonadia > Capsulimonadales > Capsulimonadaceae > Capsulimonas > Capsulimonas sp. The sequence continues at coordinate 10,805 of NZ_JBDSQY010000144.1, read as the reverse complement.
TATCGATTTGCGTCGGAGCACGAAACGCCGTGCCGTAAGACAAGCGCACGGTCTGATCCTTCGGCAGATGGCGCACGACGCTGAGGCGGGGCGAGATTTGCGCGGGGTAAAGCGGATTGCGATCCCATCGCACGCCGGCGAAGAGGTTCGTCACGTCGTCAATCTCGACTTGATCCTGAACAAACATGCCGGAAAGGTCCTGCCCATGCGTATCTTTGCCAGTCAATGTCGTACTGTAATCCGCATGGCGATAGCTTGCTCCGTAAAGCAGCTGGTGGCGGTCCGTAAGACGGCGTGATTGCTGCAACTCGGCATTGAGGATCTGTCCCTTAAAGTCGAAGCCGCTTCCATTGACGCTTTGTGAGTTGCGGTACACTCGGGCCATGATTGGATTTGGCCCTTTGTCTTCGTTATAGGTCAGTGTGAATGAGTTCGTGCGCCACTTGGCGTCCAAAGCCGTTATCTGCATGGACAGGTCCCCTATGGCGTCGGAGTTGGCCGCAGCGAACGTGAGCGATCCGCGCGACAGCTGCTTCTGCGCATCCAACGTGAGGATCGGAACCCGTGAGCTGTCACGAACATGGCCCGACTGGCGCTCGCCGAACCCAGTGCTCCCATGGTAACCCGCCCCGACCACGATCGCCCAATCGCCCGCCTTGCCCTGCGTATTTGCCGCCTCGATGAACGTGCTGGAATGCTCGCCGTAAGCCGCCGTGGCCGATGTACGTTTGCCCGCCGCCAGCAGTTCCTGCGGCGTCTTGGTGATGATGTTGATGACGCCCCCGAAGGCGTTGGCGCCGTAGAGCACTGAGCCGGGACCACGCACCACTTCGATGCGAGCGATCCGAGATAACAACAGCGGCTCCATATTCCAGAAAACGTTGCCGTCAATATCGATATTGATTGACCGACCATCCACCATGACCAGCACTTTGTTCGCGTAAACGCCGTTGAACCCACGGATCGCAACATTGACCTGCGATTTGTTCGGCTCCATCACATCCACGCCAGGGACCGAGCGCAAAAGCTCGGCAATGCTCGTCGCTCCCGACTGCTGGATATGCTCCGCCGTAATGACCGTAACGGCGGCGGGCGCATCGGTGATGCTCTGCGCGGTCTTGGACGCAGTGACGATCATGGCGTCGCTAGCGAGCAGCAGCTCGTTATCCGCCGAGGTATCGCGGTCGCCGCTCGCGCTGGCGACCATGATCGAATTCGGCTGCTGCGCTCCCGCCCTCGCGCCTGAGAGGCTAGCGGCCAATCCCAGCGCTGCCCACAGCATTCGGCAGTTTCGGCGCTCTGTTTCCATTTTTTTAATCTCGATAACCATCGTTTTACTATTTTTGATCGAATGCATCTTACTTAGAATTTACCGTCCGCACGGAACCAAAGAGTGCGCCGCTGGGCTTCGGCGCTTTTGCTCGGGGCCATGGCGCTGAGCGAGTCCACATATTCCGAATGCCGATCGTCCAGCAAGTTCGTCGCGGAGAGCGATACAGTCCAGGGATTCGCCAGTCCCCCCACGCGATACCCAAGCCTGGCGTCCACTGTTGTGTAGGCGCGGAGCGTCGCCGGCGGATCGGAAGACGCGCCGACAAAGTGAGCGGCAAGGTATCCGGTCACACGCCGGCGCTCATCGGTATTCAGAACCAAATTGATCTTGTGGTGCGGCGAGTATATGACCTGCTCTCCATTCTGATACGTCACATTCTGGAAAGCGTAGTTGAATAGGCCGTGAGCCCCATGCGGCAGGGAAAAGCCGCTTTCCAGTTCAAAGCCGACCGCGCGCGCTTTCCCCTGATTGACCCATTGGACGGTCGTGGGAATACCAGCGGGATAGGGAGCCGGAGCGTACTGGGTCACGGTGTTGCCAATGAGATCCGTCACGTCGTTGTAGAACAAGTTGAGACCCACATACCCCGTCGCCAGATCTTTGCGGTATCCCGCTTCGAAGCTGGAAACTTTTTCCGGCTTCAGTCCGGTGTTGCCGATAATATTGAGGTTCACTCCAGGCAGCAGCGGTGAGGAGTAATTGACGAACGTGTCCAGAAGCGTCGGAGCGCGGAACGCCGTTCCATAAGAAAGCCGAAGCGTCTGCTCCTTTGGAAGATGACGCACGACGCTGAGGCGCGGCGAGACCTGCGATCCATAGACGGAATTGTTATCCCAGCGCACGCCTGCGAATAAGTTCGTCCTAGAATCGATCAGAATTTGATCCTGGATGAACACGCTGGCGAGGTTTTCCGAGTGTCGCCCCGATCCGGTCGGCGTCGCTTGGAACTCGCCTTGACGGTAGCTGCCGCCGTAAAGCAGCTGATGTCTGGCGGAGATCTGGCGCTGCTGCTGCAAGTCAACATTGACAATCCGGGCGTCGAGATCAAATTCACTGCCTTTCAATTGCAGCGAATTGCGATAGATCCGCGCCATAATTGGGTTCGGCCCCTTGTCCTCGTTATACGTGAGTGTAAACGAGTTCGTATGCCAATTTCCATCCTCGACGTTTGTTTGCACGGAAAGATCGGCCTTAGCGTCCGAGTTACTGGCGGAGAACGCCAGCGAGCCGCGCGAGGTCTGTTTTTGCGCGTCGACCGTCAGAATCGGTGTGCTAAAGCTATCTCGCACCTTGTCTGGCTGACGATCCCCAAAGCCTTTACTCCCATGGTAACCCGCACCCACCGTGACGGCCCAATCTCCGATCTTGCCCTGCGTATTCGCCGCCTCGATAAACGTGCTGGTATGCTCCCCGTAAGCCGCCGCCGCAGACATGCGCTTGCCATCAGCTAACAGTTCCATCGGCGTCTTGGTGATGATGTTGATCACACCGCCGAATGCGTCGGCGCCGTAAAGAACCGAGCCGGGACCGCGCACGACTTCGATCCGCGCGATCCGAGACAGCAGCAGCGGCTCCGTGTTCCAGAAGACGTTGCCTTCGATGTCCTCATTGATCGAACGACCGTCGATCATAACCAGGATTTTGTTTGAGTAAACGTTATTGAAGCCTCGGATCGCAATGTTGGCCTGGCTCTTATTCGGCTCCATCACATCCGCGCCGGGAACCGATCGCATCAGTTCCGCAATCGTTGTGGCGCCCGACTGCTGGATCTGTTCGGCCGTAATGACCGTGACGGCGGCAGGCGAATCGCTGATGTGCTGGGCCGTTTTGGAGGCAGTCACGATCATCACGTCGCCGGCCATCAAAAGCTCCATATCCGCCGAGGTGTCCCGTTCAGCGCTCGCGCTGGCGACCATGATGGAATCCGGCGCCGGAGCCTGCGCCTGAACCGCCGTTCCCGAAAGGCCGGAGGCTAACCCCAATGCGGCCCATAACATTCTGCGTCCTCGGCGAACGACGATCGTTTTCATATCGACAATCATGCTATTCCCTTGAGCGATCAAGCCGCCTGCTGATGGATCGCTTCCTGCGCTCGAATAATCTCGATAAAGAGTTCCGCCAGCTGGGGATCGAACTGTGATCCCGAACCACGCTCGATCTCCCCAAGAGCGTCGTCAATGGACATTCCCGACCGATACGGCCGGTCGAGCGTCATGGCGCTGAAGGCGTCGGCGACCGCCATAACACGCCCGAGAAGCGGGATCTCTTCACCGGCAACGCCGCTGGGGTATCCCTTGCCGTCCCAGCGCTCATGGTGGTTCGAAACGGCGTCGAGGATATCGTTGAGGCGCGGCAGGCCGTGGATGATCAGCATCGACAGCGTGACATGCCCCTTCATCACTTCGTACTCTTCGGCGGTGAGCTTGCCTGGCTTGCGCAGTATGCTGTCAGGGACGCCGATCTTGCCGATGTCATGCAGCAGGCCGGCGACCCGAACGGCGTCCAGCGTCTCGCCGGAAAGCCCCAGCGCGTCCACGAGCTTGAGCGCGTAACCAGTCACATCCTCGGAGTGGCGCTTAGTGTAATGGTCTTTGCGGTCGATTGCCGTCACCAGGCCGTCCAGCACTTCGAACTTGCCGTGCGAGGGGTCCACGCCTTCCAGCACATGCTGGAGGTGGAGCGTGACTTGATCTCCGCCGTGGCTCTTGCCTTCGTAAAGCGCCGTGTCCGCAGCGGTGACCAGGTTCGGCGCGGAGCATCCCGCCGAGCGGGTATCAGCAACACCGAAACAAAGGCGAACAGGCAGGTTCGCGCCGTCCGGGCTCTTGAACGGATGAAGCCCGAGATACTGCTTGATCTCATTCGCCACGCCCTGCGCCTCTACCCCGGTGGTGGATGGAAGGATGACCATGAATTCGTCGCCGCCGCAGCGCCCCAGCACTCCCTTTTCACCACAGATCGCCTCCAGGGAGCGCGCCAGATGCCGCAGGACTTTGTCGCCGGTCGGGTGACCGTAAGTATCGTTGATCAGCTTGAAGCCGTCCATATCCAGCATCATCACCGAGACGGTGTCGTCGGGGATGGCCTCCAGAAGCGTCTCCAGCCGGTGATGAATAGTCTTGTGGTTGAAAAGACCGGTCAGACCGTCGCGCTCCGCCAGATCCGCAAGCTGCGCCTTAGCGGCTTCCAGCTCACTAATGCGCGCTTCCAGTTCATTCACCAGACGGCCGTTCTCGGAACGAAGCGTACGTCGCTCCACGGCGCGCGTCACCACGGCGTCCAGCTCCCGAATGTCTTCCAGGGGCTTCAGGAGATAATCGAAAACACGGCCGGTCTTGAAGGCCTCGACGGCGTTCTCCATCGATCCGTGTCCGGTCAGGATGATGAACTCCGTCTCGGGAGTGAGCAGATGCGCCGCCTCCAGAAGCCCCATGCCGTCGAGGCGGGGCATCTTCATGTCGGAGACGACCAAGTCATAGGAGCCCTGCTGCAGGAACTCCAGCGCCATCTGTCCGTCTTCGGCAAGCGTCACTTCATGTCCGCCGCGCCGGAGCTGACGGCCCAGCATCAGCCGAAGAGCTTCTTCATCGTCCGCTAATAATACTTTTGCCATGGTTCTATTCCTCTGGGGCGGTCGGAGCTTAAGCCGCCCGCCGCAGTTCGTTTTCTTGCTCGTTGGTGTCCGCTTCTAAAAGCGGGAGGGTGATCGTGAAGACGGCGCCGCCGTCGTTATGCGTCGTGATCTGGCCTTTGTGTTTTTGCAGGATGCCGTGGCTGATCGACAGCCCCAAACCGGTGCCCTTGCCGGCTTCCTTGGTGGTAAAGAACGGGTCGAAAATATGCGCCGCGACTTCCTCGGGAATACCGGTCCCGTTGTCGTGAAACTCAATACAAAGATGGCCATTCTCGGACCAGGACCGGATGGCGATCTCGCCGTCTTTGCGGCCTTCCATGGCGTCGCGGGCGTTGGTGATCAGGTTGATAAAGACCTGCTCCAATTCGTTCGCGTCGCCCATAACTTGCCCTTCGCCGGCTTTCAGATCGAGCTTGACCGAGATATCGTGCGCCTTGAGCTGCGCATCGATCAGAATAAAGCAGTTCTCGACGACTTGATCCACCGTCACCGGGACCATCTCGTATCCGCCGGCGCGGCAGAAGGTGCGCAGGTGCTTGATGATCTTCATCATGCGGCCTGTCTGGCCTTCGATCAGCGCCAGGTCTTCCAGGACATCCGGAGAAAGATTCGGTTCTCCCTGGAGCTGCTGCGAAATGCCGCGGACAATGGCGACCGGCTGGTTCAGTTCGTGGGCGACGCCCGCAGACAGCGTGCCGAGCGACGCCAGCTTCGCGGACTGCACCAGCTGCGCCTCCGCGGTGTCCAGCTCCGTTCGACTCTGCTGAAGCGATTCGGCCATGGTATTGAAGGCCACGGCGAGATCGCCGATCTCCGCCGGCGCCCGCTCATCCACCCGTTTATCGAGCTCGCCCTGGGCGATCGCCCGCGTTCCCTGCGCCAAACGCAGGATCGGTCGCAGGATCACGCTCGCCAGGAAGAGGCCGATAACACAGCTGACCGCGCAGGAGATCAAAATAATCGCCAATGCAAAGACCGAGAGACGCCGGCTCGCGAGATGGAGAGCGCTGGCGGTGAGCGGCGGAATGCGCCGAGCGACCTCCGCCGACGCGGCGCCCGCCGCCGCCGCCATTCGCCGGTCACTATCCTGCTGCGCCTGCTCCGCCTGTGATCGAATCGCCTCCTGCATCTCCTTCAGCTCGGTGCTCGTCTGCTGATTGGTTTTGCGCTGAAGCTTGCCAAAGATCTCGCCGGTGCGTGTCCGCACCTGTGCGGCGGTGTCCGTGTGCAGACGGCCAGCGTCCTTCTGGAGACGTGTCGCCGCGATCTCCGAGGAGTTATGAATGTCCTGATTCATCTGCCGCAGAGAATGCTGCGTATTCCGCGCGATATCGTTCTTGAACGACCGCACCGGCGACATCACTTCATCGCTCGGCTGAGCCACTACCAATTTCCACCCAAGCGTCTCAATCGGCGCGACCTGCCGCATCATCTGCGCGGAAGTCGGGCGCTCCTTCAGCAGCGCCGCGCCGTTTGCGCCGGTCACATACGCATAGCCGTTCTTACCGATGTGCGTATTACGGATCGTGTCCCAGAGGTCTTCCATGGAGAGACGCGCCGAGAGAACGCCAATGACTTTGCCCCGATACAGCTCCACCGGAACGGCGAGGCGCAGGACGGGAGCTCGGCCGAACTGGGACGGGGTCTCCAGACCGACATAGGTATCACCCCGCATCCCCGCCCGAAAGTATTCCGTATTGAAATGATTGGACAGGTCCGAGGCGGTCACGGCCTGGTCCGAGACGGACATCGCCGTTTCCTGACCGTTCAAACTCATCACGCTGACGAGCGTGAACATGGGAAACCGGCGCACGAGCGCGTCGAGCACGGCCTTTTCGCCGGCCCGGTCACCATCGTAGACATTGAGCATCTGCGCGGTCAGGGCGAGATAGTTCTGGTTGGTCTGCAAGTAGACCTCGGTGAGCTGTGCGAGCTGCCGCGCCCGCTCCTGCATCTGCCGATTGCTTTGATCGAGCATCGCGGTCTGAACCCGGTCGGCCACACGGGCTTGAGTGTAGTGCGCGGAGCTGGCGAACAAGCGCCCCATCTGGCCGTTCACGTCGCTCAGAATGTCGCGGTTCGTGGAAAGCGATTGGCGCATCGCGCCATCAAAGCTGTTTTGCGTAACACGGGCAAAATCGTCGCCCGTTTTCGCGATCGAATCCGCCTGGCTCTTTTCCCACTGCTTCGAAACGTTTTGGCCGGCTTGGAGCGAGATCTCCGCCATCTTGCGGCCGGAGCTGCGCACGGTTTCCTGCCCGACCTGCTGGAACTGCTTGCCGGCGTCCTTCACGGCGGAGCCGTTGATCCGCTCCATCGTGTGGGTCATCGTCACGATCTGCTCGCGGGCGACGTGGCCGACCGTCAGCACCGTCATAGCGATCGGGACGGCCACTACGGCCATCAGGATGGGAACCAGCCGCCGGGCCAGCTTGCTCTTCAAAATCGTCTTAATATTTAATCGTGTTTCGTTCATGATGATTTCGTGCTAATTTACTTCGAGTTATTTCTTCGCCGCGCCGGAGTCAACAACTTCGTCCGCAAGCCGCAGCACGGAGTTCGGGACTGTCAGGCCAAGCGCCGCCGCGGTGTCCAGGCTGACGGAAAGCATGGTTTGTCTGGGGCCGCGCACGCTGGTCTGTCCCGCCTGCGCCGAACCGTCCAGCAGGGGCGCCGCCATCTCGGCGTTCACATCGCCGAGGTCTTGTAAATTCGCGGAGAGAGCCAGCAGCGCCCCGGCGTGGACATTGGCGCTGGATGTGCCCAGGACCGGCAGTTTATGCTGCTTCGCGATTTCGAACGTGTCGGCGAGCGCCTGCGGCCCGGCCGATGCGGGGTCGACGATCAGCCAGAACGCGCCCACCGTTCCCGCCAAATCTTCCAGAGCCGCCTTGCGATCCGCGCCGGGCGCCATCGCCTGCGCCACGATCTCAATATGCAGCCGATCCGCATCCTGCCGGGCGGCGCTCAAAAAGGCGAGCGAGGTGGCGTCGCCATCCGTGTAGAGAAGCCCGACCTTGTGGATCTGGGGCAGGATCTGCTGCAGCGAATCCAACTGCTTCCCCGCGCTGATTTGCAGCGTCGTGCCGGTAAAGGATCCGCCCGGCTGTGAGAGGGACTTGGCGACCCCTAAACTGATAGGGTCCAGGATCATACTGAACACACAGGGACATGTGGGACGCGCCTCCGAGATCGTCCGGGTGGCGTCCGTCCCCAGTGTGAAGATGAGACTGTTGTTCTTCTGCATCTGCGATTTGATCGTCTGCTGATCCTTGTCTTTATCTCCAGACAGCGCGATCACGGCAATATCGGTCGAGTCGCCGTATCCCCGGGACTTCAATCCTTTGATGAATCCCAGCGAGGAGGGGGCGTAAAACGCAATGTCTCGGGATTTGACGACCAGGACTCGCCGCTTTGATGCACCCGAAGCCGCCAACGCGGGGGCGCAAAATCCGTAAACGGCGGCCATCAGGACCAGCAATATTAGAGAAATAAAACGCTTCACAAGTATGCGACTCTCAAACGACGTGAAAATTTAAAATGTCGGCCAAGAACTGACCCAACGGTTTCAATATCGGCATTTTCTACCGAGATATTTAGCAGGTGAGCAACGTTTCTTTACGATACTTATGGGCTTGGGAAAGGATTCCGAAGAGATGAGAAGAGGAGCGGCCAATAAAAAGACCCTGAAAACATTACTGTTTTCAGGGTCGGGGGATATTTCTCGCCGGAGAAATCCGAGCGAATTTAGCGCGGAGGAGGCGCGCCGGCGGGGAGGCCGCTGAGATCGAGTTCGATCTGATTGCCCTTCTTGCGGGCAGGGACGGTCGCTAGCGGCTCCATCAGCTCCGATGGGGAGCGACGCGTGCCGGCGAGACACTTGCCATCCGCCGCAAACAGGGCGCCGTGGCAAGGGCAGGCGTAATCGGACTTCGTCGCTTGCCAGCTGACTTCGCAGCCCTTATGCGTACACCTCAGCGAAAGCGCGGTGATTGTCTTGTCATCCGTGCGCGTGACGGACAGCGCACGGTCGCCGACGGCGACCCGCGTCGGCGTATTCAGCGGGAACTCCTCGGCCTTGCCAATGGCTGTCCACACAGCCGTGTCGTTGACAGGGACTGGCTTCTCGGCTTCCTTCGCGTGGCTCACGGCAGCCGGCAGCAGCAACAGCGCGCCCGCGCCCGCCGCCACTTGCAGCACTTCCCGGCGATTCAACCCTTGCGTTTCTTCGTTCATTCCCGCTCCTTGAAAAATTACGTCTGGTCTCACACAGCCCAGCGCGTCGTTGTGCTTTATGAGAGACTTCATTATAACGCGCATTGTTCAAAGAAGCCAGCGTGAACTTTTCTCCACATCCTCGCCATTCAATTCCGCCGCGCGATCGCCTCCAGAACAGCGCCCATCCCCATCGCCGCCGCCGCGATGATTTGCAGTGAGCCGACAATGGGAACGGCTGACGCCAGCAGCAGCAGCGGAAGGCCGACGCGAATGGCGCCGAGGGTGTCCGGGGGCGCGCCGTCGAGCAGCAAGACCACTCGAGTCCCAAGATGCGCGGATGAAACAAGGACGCCAAAACCCGTGAGCATTACGCCGGCGATCAGGATCAGGATTCCGATTAACGCGAACATCTCGACATTGATGAAGACGGCGGCGGCGGTGGCGACGAAGATCGCGCAAAGAATTCCCCAAACAAAATGCAGAAGACGAGCGCCCTGGGAGTTGTCCAGAGCGCGCTCACCGATCGCGATCAGCTGTGGGCCTTTATTGATTCCAACGGCGAAGATGCAGAGCGCGGCGAACGCGGCGAGGGTGAAAAAGACGACGACCGGGCCACCGACGAGAACCACCACCATCCCCCGGCCGTCCCCGGCGTGGGCGGCCGGGACCAGAGTGAGCATCAGCAGCAGGGAGGCGACGAAAGAAAGAAAAACCAGACGAAGTCGATTATTCAAGCCGTTCGCCTCCGGGCGTATTGGATCAGCGCGAGGTTAGCGGCCAGTGCGATCAGACAGGCGGGCAGGATCCACGCGGACGTGGGGATCGCGCTTTGTAGGGCGACGACGGACGCCGGCAAATCACGTACGGATTCCCACAGTGTGGAAGTCGTCACAGGAACCGGCGGTGGAGCCAAGACAATGCCCGTGGCGGCGACCTTCACGCCCATCAGTTGAGGGTAAAGCGCCCAGGATAGTCCAAAGATCGCGATCGCAGCCACGACGGCGAAGGCGGCCTGCCGCCAGAGCGCAGGCCTCGACGGCTGAGCTGAAGCCGCGCGCTCTTCGATCTTCGCCATCAGGCGAAACGTAAAATCGCTGCTCACGGAGACAGGTTCCTGCACCCACTGCGTGGCGGCGCGGGACAATTGGCGATACTCGCGCCAGTGATCCGTGCAGACAGGGCAGACGGCGAGGTGGGCGTCGAGCGCCTCACGCTGGGCGCTGGAGAGTATTCCGTCCAGCGATTCCTGGATATAAGTTTGGGCTTGTGCGCAGTTCATGATTCCCAGTACCCCGCCAGTGTCCCGCGCAGCTGCGCGCGGGCGCGAAACAGATGTGTCTTGACCGTGCCGATCGGCAGTTCCGTCGCCATGGCGATCTCGTCGTAGGAAAGATCGTCCAGATGGCGCAGTAAAAATACGGCGCGATATTTCGGCGGCAGGTCGGCGACCGCCGTTTGCAGACGCTCCTGAAACTCCTCGGTGAGAAGCAATTGAAGCGGCGTGTCGGATTGGTCGGCGGGGTCGACCACGGCGTCCAGCACCAGCGTCGCCGGCATGCGGCCGTGGGCGCGCAGCTTGTCCAGGCATCGATTGACCGTGATGCGATAGAGCCAGGGACG
>NZ_JBDSQY010000143.1:0-27004 GCF_039929585.1 Capsulimonas sp. | reverse complement strand
GATATTCTGCAGTTTATGCCAAATCGTGGTTTCGTTCATGGGGTCAGACCTCCGTATCAAAGTATGCGCCGCGCTCGAGGCTGAGCCATAGCCGGAGCGAGACGGCGAGGCCGCCGACCGTCAGCCCAAACAGGATGCCGCGCTGCGCCGGAGCATTCACTCGCGTCAGCAGCCATTCGGAAACATGTTCGATGCGGAAGTTCGCCCAGAAGCTTTCTCCATCCGGAATCCCATTGGTGATCGCCGTTCCGAACCCTGTCGAGGCCAGCATGACGATCAAGGCCGCCGTCATCATCATCGATGACTCCAGGGAGCGCAGGCGGAATGCCCGGTACGAAGCCGAGGCGATAAAGAAAGCAATCATGGAGAACGTCGCGGCGTCTAGATTATTCAGTCCCCCGATAAATAGGAACTGGAAGATCCCGTGCACGGACTGTCCAAAAAACTGCGCCTTAGGATAGTATTCGTTGGCGATCCCGAAGATCGCCATGGCGAAAAATGAGACGATCAGCGCGAGACTGTTGTACCATCCCGCCTTCAAGCGACCGAGCGCCTTCACATGCACCTGAAGCAGTGAAATTACCCCGATACCGATCGCGAATGAGCTAACGACCGCCGCCATGCTTGCGACAAGGTCTTGATATTCGGTCAGCCAGTTTGCGCCTGGATGCCGCCCGCCCGGTTTTACGGGCCACCAGTAGGTATGAGTGGGCGTATCTGCGGGCCAGAAGAACTCAAAGGCGTAATAGAGGCCGCCAATAAAGGTGAAGATGGCGATGACGGTTTTGCGGTACTGCCTCGGAACCGCCTGCAGCAGGGCGAGCACCAGCAGAACGAAAAGGAAGCCAAGCACCAAGTGCGTAAAGAACCCGGCTTTATCCAGATGGGGGTTGATTGCAGCGAAAAGGTTTTGCATGGATGGTTCGTGTTACCCGTCGAAGAGTGTGAGAAACTTGGAAGCAGTATGGCCGAGCCCCGCATCGGCGCCCAGCGCCGCCGCTAGCGAGGCGCAGAGACAGCCGAAGAGAACGATTACCAGCAAAATCAGCTTACAGTAGTCCTGACCAGCGATGCTTCCGAGCAAAGTCGCGTTGCGGGACAGGTAAGCACTGGCCGCGTAAAACTCATCGCCGATAATGACGTAGTCGCAGGCCGCGATAAAAAACGGGATCTGCGTCGTCGACGGCGTGCCTGCGACCTGAACCGCGCCGACTTGCTGGCCGACCTCGGCGAAGATCAGCGATTCCGCATAGAAGAGGCCGAATAGGAACGACGCCGCCGCGCGCTCTCGAACCAGGATGCCCGCGACGCCCGATGCGTAAGCAAACTGTGAAGACGTCAGATAGTGAACGTCATCGGGCTCCAAAAGCTCCGGACGTCCCACTTCGGAGTACGCATCTCGAATTGTTTCTTCGGCGATGCCTGTCAGCACCGGGTCCGCCGTCGGAAGGATCGTTCGGTTGCCGAACTTGGCGACAGAACGCGCGATATAACCGAAAATCGACAGCGCCTGGAGCGTTTCCACGCCGAGCCCCGCCACTCCGGGGATCATGACGACGGGGCGTCCCATTTCCGTTGCGCGTCCGACCGCTTCGTCAATCGCGTTCAGACCGGCGATGCGACGGATTGTCGGCACCATGCCGCGCTGCGCGAGCATGATACGGGCGATGATAATCAAAGACAGCGCAATCACCAGACCACTGGTCAGCCAGTTATCGTTTGCGTGCTGCATCTTCCGCCTCCACGATTCGATCGATCAACATTTTCAAATTCTTTGGGTCCTGCAATAATTTCGCGCATTTCTGAACGTCGGAAAGGCCGCCGGGAAAGAGCATCGCCAGGATCGGCGAGAAATGGATCATGGCCGCCGAGCCTAAATTATGCAGCGGCGCGACGCTCTCAAAGAAGAGGATCGCCGGCATGTGCAGACGCCATTTGTTCGCGGCCCAGATCACTTTGTCAAAGATCTTATCCCGCGTTTCCGTGGAGATCTCCGCATCCCAATCAAACGTAAAGATATTGGCGGGGTTGTTCATAACTACTGTTCCGCAGCTTCGGCTCTCAGACTGCGCACGGTCTCAATCACTTGATCGGAATTATCGTTGAAGCGAAGCATCACGCCGCGCATCCGTTCAAAACGCGAATTTTTCGCGCGCAGCGGGCTGAGCTTGACGCCGTCCGGGGCCAGGTAAGCGTGGCGTACGTCGGTCCAAGGCATCTCCAGCACCATCCAGCCGCACTTGCTGCGCGCTCCCGTCGCCGTGAGCGTGTATTTCGTGGGCAGATAGTATTCCGCGAGCGATCCAAAAAGAGTGAGGGTAGGGATCAGCGCCAAAATGGCGTTGTGGAACAGCAGTGTTCCCGTGATCAAAACAGCCGCCAGGCTCAAGCCTGCGGCGACGGCGGCCTGTGGACGCCGCTTCAAAAGATGCACGGTCCATTCCAGCACCACGGCGTCTTTGCGTGGGGGCTGGTCCGGGAGCGCAGTTGTTTCAGAAGCGGCCTTGGGGGCGGCTTTGTCCATAGACGTTCGTTATCGGCGGATAGGGTAAAGTTGCACCATTATAGCGATGGAGCCCCAGCTTTGTCAAGGAAGCCATTTCGGCTCTTGTCCAAACGATCTACGAAAGCATCTCGAGATGTTCTCTTGTCACCATGAGGGAAATGGGGTAATATGACGGCATGACGCTGCTGCAAGTGCGGGACTGCACCAAGCAATTTGGTGGCCTGACCGCTGTCAATAAATTTAACCTCACCATCAGTCCCGGCGAGCTCGTCGGCTTGATTGGCCCGAACGGCGCCGGTAAGACGACCGCCTTCAATCTCTTGACGGGCGTGTACGCGCCGACCTCGGGAACGATCGAGTTCAATGGGCTGTCGATCACCGGACGGCGTCCCTATCAGATCGCCCAGTGCGGAATCTCCCGCACCTTCCAAAATATCCGACTCTTCAAAAGCCTCACCGTGCTGGACAATGTCCGCACCGCCACCCATCTCCACTATAAGCCTTCGCTCTTGCAGACCGTCCTGCGCGGCGGCGGCTTTCACGCCGCCGAACTGGAAACCGAACGTAAGGCGCGCGAGCTGCTGGATCGCTTCGGTTTGCTGAAGTTCGAAAACTATCTCGCCGGCAGCTTGGCCTATGGTGAACAGCGCCGTCTGGAGATCGCCCGCGCGCTCGCCACCGATCCGAAGCTGCTGCTGCTCGACGAGCCCGCGGCGGGAATGAACCCACAGGAAAAAATTGACCTGATGGAGCAGATCAACTCCTTACGCAAGGACTTCGACGTGACGATCCTGCTGATCGAGCACGACATGAAGGTCGTTATGGGCGTCTGCGAGCGCATTCTCGTGCTTGATTACGGCCAGGTGATTGCCGAGGGAACGCCGCTGGAAATCCGCAGCGATCCCAAAGTCATCGAAGCTTATCTCGGCGACGCGGGCGCAGCCCAGCAAGTCGCTTAATCGTTTTTTCAGTCCCGCTTGATTGCTTTTTGATTTGTTCGCAGTATAAGGTTGGCGCGGAGCATAGAAAACCGCCGCCCACGTATCTTTCACAGAATATTTCCCCCAATATGCTCACACTTGACAACGTTCACGTCTCTTACGGGCCGATACGCGCGCTTCACGGCGTCTCCATGACAATCGGTGAGGGGGAGATCGTCACTCTGATCGGCGCGAACGGCGCCGGCAAGAGTACGACCCTGCGCGCTATCTCGGGGCTCGTTCACGCCAACGCCGGGAAAATCATCTTTGAGGGCAATGACATTACCCAGATGTCCTCGGCGGAGATCGTGCGGCTCGGCATTGGGCATTCCCCCGAGGGGCGCCGGGTGTTCGCCAATATGACGGTGCGGGAAAATTTAGAGCTGGGGGCGTACTGCCGCAAGGATAAGGCGGGCATTCGCGAGGATCTGGACCGCGCCCTGACACTCTTTCCCCGACTGAAGGAGCGCATCGCTCAAAATTCGGGCACACTTTCGGGCGGCGAACAGCAGATGCTGGCGATGGGCCGCGCTCTGATGGGACGTCCGAAGCTGCTGCTGCTGGATGAACCATCGCTGGGCCTCGCCCCCTTTCTGATCCGCGACATCTTCTCGATCATTACGGATATCAATAAGCAAGGCACGACTGTTCTGCTCGTCGAGCAGAACGCGCATATGGCGCTGGGCGTCGCCCATAAGGGCTACGTCCTGGAAACCGGCCATATTATTCTTTCGGACAGCGCGCAGCAGCTGCTCGCCAACGACGACATTAAGAAAGCATATCTCGGAGAATGAAGCAAACTTCCCTGCACGCCGCGCACAAAGCCGCCGGCGCAACGATGGTCGATTTCGCGGGCTGGGACATGCCCGTGTCCTATGGCGGAACGGTGGGCGAGATCGCCGCAGTCCGCGGCGGCGCCGGCCTTTTTGATGTCTCCCACATGGGCGAAGCGCGCGTGCGCGGCGCGGGCGCTCTCGCATTCGTACAACGCGTCACGGCCAACAACGCCTCCAAGCTCGTTCCCGGCGCGGCTCAATACTCATTGCTGCTCAATCCCGAAGGCGGGATCATCGACGATATCATTGTTTACTGCATTTCGGCTGGCGATGAGTATATGATCGTTTTGAACGCCGGGTGCAAAGACAAAGACTGGGCCTGGCTGGTGGAGCAGAGCGCGGGCGATGAGGCCGTGACGCTGACTGACGAAAGCGACGACACGGCCCTGATTGCCGTTCAGGGACCGACTGCTGTTGCGCTGGTCGCAGGTCTGGTCGGCGCCGACGTCGCAGACACCGAGCGTTTCCATTTTGTCAGCGTCACCTGGAACGGGATCCCGTGCGTGTTTTCACGGACAGGCTATACCGGCGAGGACGGTTTCGAGATCTTCTGCCCATGGGCAGACGCTCCCCAGGTCTGGGACATGCTCACCGTAGCCGGCGCCGCGCCGGCAGGCCTGGGCGCACGCGATGTGCTGCGCCTGGAAGCGGCGTACCCGCTCTATGGACACGAGCTGAATGACACGTGGAAGCCGTGGGAATCGGGCGTGGGCTGGGCCGTGAAGACGAAGAAGGGCGATTTCATCGGCCGCGCCGCTGTTGTGGAGGCGAAACCGACGATCTCGTCGAAACTGGTCGGACTGACGCTGACCGAACGCGGCATTCCGCGCGAGAACTGCGTCGTTTTCGCGACGGACGGCGTCCGCCCGCTTGGCATCATCACCAGCGGCACCATGTCGCCCACTGTGAAGGCCGGGATCGCGATGGCGCATTTGAATAAAGAGGACGCCGAAATCGGGACATCTGTTCTCGTTGATATTCGGGGCCGCAAGGTCGCCGCGCAGGTGACGGCTCTTCCATTCTACCGAAACGGCGTTTGAGAGTTTTCACCGATATCGCCTCGCGGCGCGTTTGAGAGTTTTTTGGGAGAAAGGGTTCACACTATGTCCATGCCAACTGAATTAAAATATACGAAGTCACATGAATGGGTCAGCGTCGATGGCGATATCGCCACCATCGGCATCACGGACCATGCGCAGGAAGAGCTGGGAGACGTCGCCATGGTGCTGTTTCCCGAAGTCGGCCGCGTGCTCCAGGTTGAGGAGAAGTTCGGCGAGATTGAAAGCATCAAAGCCGTTTCCGACCTCTACGCTCCCGTCTCCGGCACGGTGATCGCCGTAAACGAAGCCCTGACCAATGCGCCCGAGCTCGTCAACGACGACGCCTATGGCGAAGGCTGGATGGTGCGAATCAGCATGACGAACCTGGGCGAGCTGGATTCTCTGCTGACCGCCGACCAATACGCGGAAATAGAATAGGACCATCGATGGCGTACATCCCGAATACCGACCAGGACCGCCAGGCCATGCTGGAAGCCATTGGCCTGAACTCCCTGGACGACCTCTATACTCCTATCCCGGAAGCCCTGCGCTTCACGGGAGAGCTGAACATTCCGTCCCGCTACAATCAGATCGCGCTCGAAAAGCATTATAAGACCCTGGGCAATAAGAACGCCAGCGCCGAAGAGTATCCGTGCTTTTTGGGCGCCGGCATCTACGACCACTACGTTCCGCCGACTGTCGGTGCGATCACCGGCCGCTCCGAGTTCTATACGTCGTACACGCCGTATCAGCCGGAAGTCAGCCAGGGCGTCTTGCAAAGTATCTTTGAGTTCCAGACCCTCACGTGTGAGTTGATGGGCATGGATGTGGCGAACGCCTCCATGTACGACGGCGCCACGGCGCTGGCCGAAGCCGCCATTATGGCGTGCGAGCTGGCCGGACGCAAGCATCTGCTGGTCCCGGACACGATCAACCCGATCTACCGCGACGTTCTCGAAACCTACGTCCGCCACATGAACCTCACGGTCGATACGCTCGTGACCGAAAACGGCCTAACCTCGGTGGAGAGCGTCAAGGCGGCCATCACTTCCGAAACGGGCGCCGTTCTCCTCCAGCAGCCGAACTTCTTCGGCGCCATCGAAGACGTCCAGGCGATCTCCGCCGCCGCCCACGAGGGTGGGGCGCTGTTCGTGACCTGTGTCGATCCGATCTCGCTCGGCCTGCTCACGCCTCCGGGAGAGTACGACGCCGATATCGTTGTCGCCGAAGGACAGGCGTTGGGCTGCCCGATGGGCTACGGCGGCCCGCTGCTGGGCCTCTTCGCTTGTAAGACGAAGTACCTGCGACGCATTCCTGGTCGCATCGTCGGCGAGACCAAGGACGGGGACGGTAAGCGCGCCTTTGTCATGACCCTGCGCACCCGCGAACAGGACATTCGCCGCGAGCGCGCCACCAGCAACATCTGCACCAACGTCGCGCTCTATGCGCTGGCCGGCGCGGTGTATCTGGCGACCATGGGCAAGCAAGGCCTGAAGCAAGTTGCGGAACTCAGCCTTCAGAAGGCGCACTACGCCGCCACGGAAATCGCTAAGATCCCCGGCTACTCGCTGTCCTTCCCAGACGCGCCGTACTTCAAGGAGTTCGTCGTGCAAACGCCGGGCGACGCAGGCAAGCTCAACGAGCATCTGATGTCGAAGGGGCTGATCGGCGGATATGCGCTGGGTGGCCACTACTCTGGAATGAAGAACGCCATGCTGCTGTGCGTGACCGAGCAGCGCACCAAGGCGGAGATTGACGCGCTGGTTGCGGCGCTGCGTGAATTCGAAGGTAACAGCTAATGCAAGACCCATCCTTGACCCATGAGCGGCTCTTGTTCGAGATCAGCCAGCCAGGACGCCTCGGCGTGGAGCTGCCTGACTGCGACGTTCCCGTGATGTCGCTGGAATCGCTCCTGCCCGCCGCACAGATCCGCAAGGACCTGCCGCTGCCCGAGCTTTCCGAACCCGAGGTGATCCGTCACTTCACCCACCTATCGCAGAAGAACTACTCCGTGGACAGCGGCTTCTACCCCCTGGGGTCGTGCACCATGAAGTACAACCCGAAGCTCAACGAAGACGCGGCGCGCCATCCCGGCTTTGCTCGCCTGCACCCGTACCTGCCTGACGCACAAGCTCAGGGCGCGCTTGAAGTGCTGTTCGAGATGCAGAACATCCTGACGGAGATCGCGGGCATGGACGCCACGTCGCTCCAGCCGGCCGCCGGCGCGCATGGCGAGCTGCTCGGCCTGATGCTGATCAAAGCCTATCATGAAGATCACGGCCAGGGCGAGCGCGACACGATCATCGTCCCGGAAGCCGCGCACGGCACGAACCCCGCCTCGGCGGCGCGTTGCGGCTACAAGACGCTCACCGTGAAGTCCGACTCCCGCGGACGTGTTGATCTGGCGCATCTCAAATCCGAGCTGTCCGATAAAATCGCCGGCCTAATGCTGACGAACCCGAACACGCTGGGCCTCTTCGAAGACGATATCGCGGAGATCTGCGACCTGATCCACGGATGCGGCGGCCTCGTCTACTGTGACGGCGCCAACATGAACGCGCTGGTCGGACGCGCGCGCCCCGGCGATATGGGCTTTGACGTCATGCACTTCAACCTGCACAAGACGTTCTCGTCCCCACACGGCGGCGGTGGTCCCGGGTCCGGCCCAGTCGCGGTCAAGAAGATTCTGGAGCCGTACCTCCCGACCCCGCAAGTTGTGAAGACAGAGACTGGCTTCGCGCTGGAGCACAATATCCCGAAGTCGATCGGCAAGATCCATGGCTTCTACGGCTCGTTTATGTGTATCCTGCGCTCGTATCTGTTTATTCTGTACTACGGCAAGGAGCGCCTGAAGGACGTTGCGGACAACGCCGTTCTGAACGCGAACTACATCCGGACGGAGCTGCAAGGTCACTTCGATGTCGCGTTCGACGAGATCTGCATGCACGAAGTCATCTTCTCCGCAAAGCGCCAGCAGCGCGAACACGGCATCCGCGCTTTGGACGTCGCCAAGCGCCTGATGGACTTCGGCTACCATCCGCCGACGATCTACTTCCCATTGATCGTCCCGGAAGCCCTGATGATCGAGCCGACCGAAACCGAAAGCCGGCAAACGCTCGATTCGTTCATCGACGCTATGAAGCAGATTGCGGACGATATCGTCAATGACCCCGAGGTCGTCAAGTCCGCGCCGCACTTCACGCCGGTGCGCAAGATAGACGAAGCCCTCGCCGCCCGCCAGCCCTGCGTCTGCTGGTCGCCGGAGCCGGTTAAGGCATAGACAGCCTCGTATATGACTCACCCCGTCGCATCGCGCCACCCCTGAGTGACCCACCCCGCCCCTCCCTTGAAGCAGGGAAGGGCTAGAAAGAGATTGTCTAACGAAAGCCCTCTGCGAAATCCATTCCTAATTACCCTTCCCTGCTTCAAGGGAGGGGCGGGGTGGGTCACTCAGGGGTGGCGCGATGCGACGGGGATAGGTATAAGAAGGAATGTAACCCAATGCAGTGGCAATGGTGGGAGCAATCACAGCCCGCGTCGCCTTGGGAGAACATGGAGACGGACGCCGTTCTGTTCGCGGATATTCGCGATGGCCGGCGTCCGTCTCCCGTTGTCCGGGTCTACAAATGGGATCGCCCGAGCGTGACGATTGGGCGGCTTCAGAACGAAGAGGATGTCCGGGCGCAATATCCCGATCTGCCGATCGTGCGCCGTCCCACGGGGGGCCGCGCGGTCGTGCATGGCGATGATCTGACCGTCTCGGTCGTAACGCGTGATGAGTGGCTGCCGATCGCGCAAAAACGCTCGGTTCTGTCTTCGTATCGCCAGATTTTGTCGGGTGTTATGTCCGCGCTGGAGATGGCGGGTCTGCAAACGGATCTAGGTTTAGGGAACGCGCGCGAGGCCGGGCCGCGTAGTATTGATTGTTTCGCCTCCACGGCATCGTGCGATGTCGCGGAGCGCGGCACGGGGCGCAAAGTGCTCGGCAGCGCGCAGCGCCGGGAGCATGGCGCAATCTTACAGCAAATGACCCTCGCGTCCAACCTGGTAATTGACCATAATGTATTTACAAGGTCACTCAAAGACTGTTTGACGGAACCGCTGGGCGCTGGGAGTTGGGCCAACTTCGTTGACAGCGAATCCGTGCTATGCTATACTGAAGAACAGGGTCCACAAGGACTGTTAAGGAGACACGTGGCCCATGGCGCGTAAAATTCTCACGTGCGACGATGAGAAACACATCGTCCGCTTGATTCAAGTCAATCTGGAGCGTCAAGGCTATGAGGTGCTCACGGCCTACAACGGCGCCGAGTGCCTGGCGAGCGTCGCGGAAAACAAGCCCGACCTGATCGTTCTGGATGTGATGATGCCCGAAATGACGGGCTTTGAGGTTCTGGAAAAGCTGAAGACGAATCCAGAAACTGAGAAGATCCCGGTAATTATGCTGACCGCCCGCGCGCAGGACGCCGACGTTTTGCGTGGATGGCAATCTGGTGTCGAGTGCTACCTGACGAAGCCGTTTAATCCTATGGAGCTGATCGCATTCGTCAAGCGCATCTTTTCAATGGAAGACAGCCAAAACGATGAAAAACGGTACACAATCTAATAAATTGACTCTCGTGGATAAAAATGGCGAGGAGATTCCCGTGAAAGCTTCCGTGGACGATCTCAGTGTAGAGTATATTCCAGGCGAATCCGAGCCGGCTTACGAGGCGTCATTGAGCAATGTGCTGAACAACAAAGTACTGTTCGTCGTGGTCAGCGTCGCCTGCGCCACCGCCGCGATCGCCGCCGGCAGCTATGCCGTCTGGCTTTCGCGCCGCAAAGTCGCCCAGGAAGCTTTGACAAACGTCCAGGACCTCCTGGAGACGTGCCAGGACCGTATGTCGCAAATGGAGCAGGATCTGAACGCCATCACGCAGCGGCACTCACAGTCCACCGCGTAGTCCGTCCCCAAGCATTGTAAAAAGAGTAGGGCGACCGGAGCATTTGCTCCGGCCGCCCTTTTGCGTCAGCCGATACCGTCTTGAGCGACTATGATTTCCAGAATATTGTCTGGGAATCACGAAGCGTCTTTGCCGGCTGGCCCGGGGCCGTGCCGTAATTGCTGCTGTCGGACAGCCAGAGGTTCGTTTGTCCGGAGCCGCCACTGGTTTGGTCGAGCGTCGCCAATGGCTTCATGGCTTTGACGTGTCCATCGATGAATAGGAAGTTCGCCATACCGGTGTGCCCTGCAAACAGGTTGCCAACATTCGGGCTGTTTGGCGTCGGCTGATCCCAGGCGTTAAAGCCACCCGAAATATTCGGATCGAAGTCCGTAAACATGGAAGTCGACTCAACAAGCGCAATCAGCTGAGCCGGCGCCTGGAAGCTGGCGATAGCCGCCGGAACATCAAGAAATGGACCCTTTCCATCGCCTAACGGCCCGGATAGATACTGCCCACTCCCATCACGCCCGTAACGCTGGGCCGCATTAGCGCCATAGGAGACATAGGATTTGCTGTCTGGCGGCGCGCCGCAGCAGGTGATGTAATTATGCTCCGGGTTGGAAGGACATTGGGTGACCTGGCCGCTCTTGACATACGACTGGAGTATGTCCAAATAGGAATACTGGCCGACATTGCCATTATTGCGCGGAACCATGATCTCGTCGTAATCCTGAGTGTACTGGAGGAAAGCCAGTCCAAGCTGCTTCATATTTGAAGCACAGGAAGTCTGTCGGGCCTTCTCACGGGCCTTGGCGAACACAGGAAACAGGATAGCGGCGAGAATAGCGATTATAGCGATGACAACTAGCAATTCAATGAGTGTGAAGCCTTGTCGCTTCGATGCGCAGAACTTTTGGGACATTGCAGATTTTCCTTAATACGTTCAGACATTCTGAATGATAAGCAATGGTACCGTAGAGAACACGTATCGTCAATTAGGAAAATGTGCTCTTGGATGTCATTTTGTGATATAGGTGAAAGGAACTGTCGAAAACGCGTTTGACGCCACACGGAAATCAGGCCGGCCATAGCATTACTTATGGCCGGCCTGATTTGTGAGTCTGGGTTAGGCGTCCAAGACGCCGTCCGGCAGATCGGAGGGCAGGGGAGCCGGCCGCTCGGCGGCGCCGTTGATCTCGCGCGCCTGTCCATCCTTTGCGGAGTCCAGGAATCCGTGCATGGCGGAGAGGACCTGGAAGGCGAGGGCGCCTGAGGCGCGGTGCGGCCGGCCGGAGCGGATGGCGTAGGCGAGATCGACCACGCCGATGCCCCAGCGGTCGCCCTCGCTGTTATTGTGGGTCAAGGGGACTTCGTGACGCTCCGATTCGCCCACCTTTTGCACGTACACAGGGCCTCGCAGACTGTTCGGATCGGGAACGGTCAGAGTGCCTTCCGTGCCGAAGATCTGAATGTTCGGGTAACTCGCGTGCCAGATTGCGAATGATGTGATGATCGTGCCAATCGCGCCGCTCTGAAACTGGATCGTGCCGGCGACATGGTCCGGCGTCTCGACGGTCATCTTCGTCCCATTCTTCGGCTGACTGGTGATCGTGCGCTCGGTTTCCGTGATCGCCGCCGCGCCGGAGACGCGCTTGATACCGCCCAGCAGTGAAATCAGGGCCGTCAGATAGTAGGGGCCCATGTCCATCATTGGACCGCCGCCGATTTTATAGTAGAACTCAGGATCCGGATGCCAGCTCTCATGGCCATGACAGAGCATAAAGGCTGTCGCGGCGGCGGGACGTCCAATTGCACCCTGGTCAATCAGCTGGCGGCATGTTTGCAGGCCGCCGCCCAGGAATGTCCCTGGAGCGCAGCCGACACGGACACCGGCAGCCTCGGCGGCGTCAAGCGCCTCACGAGCCTCGGCAATGGTCACGGTCAGCGGCTTTTCATTATAAACATGCTTTCCGGCCTTGATCGCAGCCAGCGTGACGGCGTAATGCGCCTGCGGGGTCGTCAGGTTCACGACGATCTCGACGTCGGGATCGGCAAGCAGACCATCCACATCCGTCGCCTTTGGAACACCGAACTCCTCGGCGCGCGCCTGCGCGCGGGCGGGGTCAATGTCAGCGACGGCGACACACGTCACGGCTTCATAATTCTGAAACGTCTTCAAATAAGACGCGCTGATATTTCCGCAGCCAATAATTCCAATCCGAACCGGGTTTTCAAATGACACTGATAAGCACCTCGATGTTGTACTGTGCGCTATATTCGCAGTACGCCACGCACATTCCTACATGATTTGTTGATTTTGGTGAAATATTTCAATTATCACGAAATGATCGAATGAACTCATGCCAAAGCTCCTCTGAAATCTGAGTGTATTTTGGTTCCGATAATATATATTATGTTAGATGCGCCCACAGAGAGTACCCTTGGCGGCGTTCTGAAACTTCGATCGCCGAGCTTAGAGACGAATGAAAACGCCTTCCATTACGCGCCTTTAAGTTTGGAAGAAATTATCGATCGTTGGATCATAAACTAATTGACCTCGAGGCGGCTGCTCACATGCGCGCCAACTCGAACACTGCCTTTCGCCGCATGATGATCTTCTGTATCTGGATCACTGATATTGACCGTGGCCCCATGAGAATCGATCGCAGTTACTGTCAGACAAAGAAATGTATGATCGATATGCAGGTTCATTCCGCAGCGCAGTCCTGTGGCGGCGCCAATATCAACCATTTCCGTATGGTCGTTAATCACGCGTGTCACTTTTCCATGAAGCGCATTTGGCAGCAGATATCCACGCCACTGAGCCGAAACGTCTGGAGCCTCACTCGTGAGCGGAAACTTCTCATTACCGTCCAGCAGCCATTCTGATCGAAAAGCGTCGTTTTTGACGAACTCGCCATCGTTCACCGAACTGCAAAATGCGATCATGTCGGCGGACGCAATCAGATAATGTCGCTTCCCCCAGGTCACCGCCTGGTATTCCTTCGGCTGAGATGAACGGTCTCTCATCAATTGTATTGCGTTATGGGCAAGCCGGAACGAACCTCTATGGGTCTCGTCCGATTCGCGTCCCATATCGCCATAATGATCGATTTGGTAACTGCCGTACCAGCTTATGGTCAACTCTCGATGCCCCATGCCGGCTCCGGTGATGTATACGCCAGTGAACTTGCTGGCGTTTCCGGGATATGGATGCTGGAGCATCCAAAGCCCCGCACAGACGCACAGAGCAGCTCCGCTGGCCCCATATAACCATTTCTTTCTAATCTTGATCATATTTTTGCTAAGGCGTCTTTATCGCAAAAGAGTTATTCCCCAAGTCGTTCTAGGTAGCTCCGGTGGAGCTTCTTCTTGAAGTACCATCCTTTTGTATTCGCCATTCGCACCAACATATTCTTGAATTTTAAGAATCGTTTTCATTTTCGCCGATGGATCAGTCACGAATATCCACCGGTTGACGATTCTTCTCATATGATGCCTCTATGCAGTTATTTCAGAGCTCAATGTATCCATGCTTAACCCGCGCCAGCCAATATCCACGCCAGTGGACCGGCGCATCCGAAGGCTTTTTCATAATGGGATAGTAGCCATCGCCTTGTTTCAAGAAATAAGAAGGCAGCGTGTCATTTAATAGGAAGTCCTCGTCGTCGTTCACCAAGGCGCAGAACGATTGCATGAGATTTGTCTGAACCAGGTAATGCGATTTTCCACGCTGGATGGGATAGAATTCATAGGCGCCTAAGCTCAGGCTGGAATGAACGCTATCGCTGCTCGGCAACAGCTTGACGACGCCGTTAATGAATCGGACCAATCCATGCGAGGTTTTGTAGGGCTCTATGCTCAAATCACCGTACAATTTGTATTCATAAGTGCTGTCGTTATTAATAGTTATTCTCTCATAGCCCGCAGTAACATATTCACCTGATATTTCTCGAACATTTCCATGGTAAGGATGCAGGAGCATCCATATCCCTGTACAGGCGCACAGGATTACCCCACCCGTTCCATTTAGCCAATTCCTTCTTATCTTGTTAATCTGGGCCATATTATCGCTACGACACGCACTTGAGCGGCTATCTGTCTGCTTCGTCTTTGTACCGGCTTATCACGCTTGCTCCGACCTTAAGCGGCGATGCTGGACGTGGGACAGGCGACTCAAAGCGGCGCACTTTTGCGCTATGCATATCACACGCAATGACTTCGAATGGCTCTCCCGATTTTTCTTCAATGAGCTCCATACCAGGCTTCAGTCCATCAGACGATCCAACGTCGATCATGGCGCTTTTGTTGTTGATCATGCGTATGACGCGCCCTTGAACGATCTTGGTCAGCAAATAACCTTTCCATTTGACCGGCACGTCTGGAGGCGTCGTCGGTATGAAGATAGTATTCGCTCCAGGAGCCAAACAGAGAAAGGCTGTTGCCACCACTGTTGATTTCATTGCAAAATCCCAGCATCCGGTCTGCTGCAACCAAATATCGCCGCTTTCCCCATCGCACTGCATAATATTCATGGGCGCCAAAGCGCAATTCTTGTTGACTTCGACGTCCTTGAGGCATTAGCTTGATAAGGCGATTTACGAAAGTAAACGATCCATGGTACGGCGTGTAGCCGCGAACTGGAATATCCCCCTGCTGATCCAGCTGAAAAGCTCCATGATTGGTGAGCGTCAAGTCGGAATGGCCCAAACCGTAATGGGCAAAGTAGGTTCCGGAAAAATCTCCAATCCCGGACGCGTTGGTATGACGGTCCGAGGCAACTACTGGCGGCGCCAGCAGGCAAAGTCCGGTAATCCATAGATACTGTTTCCAGATTTGAAGCATCGCGATAATCTCCTAACGGCGCGAGCCCTCGCGGCTGACCACCTGTGTACCGACGGTAAACCAGGTTTTCGAATGCTCATTCGGTTCAAGAAGGCGCACAACAGCGCTTTTAGGAGAACATGTGACGACTTCCACATCGCTATGTGTGTTTTCTTCGCGAAGCTTCATCCCAGGCTGTAAACCTGAGGTTGATCCAATGTCGATCGCGCCGGTTTTGTCGTCAATGATACGCGTCACTTGGCCGCGCACCACTGAAGGCAGCAAGTATGGACGCCATTCTGCGGGAACATCAGGCATCAGCGATTCGTGGGGTAATTCTTCTTCGCCAGATCGGATAAAATCAGACCTCGAGAGATCCTGATTGTATTGAGTGGCGTCGTTGACCGAATTGCAGAATTGAACCATGTCGTCGGAATTTATCAAGTAATGGCGCTTGCCCCAATGCACTGGATAGTATTCAGTCTCCATCTCCGTTTCGTGATGCCCGTTGTTGATTGTGGAGTGATTTGGAAATAGCCTCAAGACGCCGCGATTGATGCGATAAGTTCCGTTGTTGCTGTAAACTGGCGTCCTGGAAATATCCATCCAGTGCTCATAGTGAAAGCCGCCATTTTCTTCCAGGGTCAGCACCAGGCCGTCCATAGCAAGTGACTTTCGATATGATCCGGGAAAGTCCTTTACGTCGCCTGGATATGGCGGCCGACTCACGAACCAGAGGCAGACGGCCGCAATGACACAAATTCCCCCAGCCCATAAAAGATATCGTTGGTGAAATTTGTGTGGCGTCATGACGCCATTATAAGCCAATTTACGTCTGCTCGCCAGAGTTATCGAAAAATCGTGTGCAGGATACGGCGCCAGAGCGGCATTTTTAGTCGGCGGTTGATGCGGGCCAGCTCGCGCTCAGCTTCGGCGGCGTCTTCGGCGTAGGCGCGGGAGCGTTCGCGTTCGTATTCCAGGGCGGCTTGCAGGTCGGCGATATGCTGCTCTTGGGTAGCTAATAGGGCCTCATAGCGGGCAGCATCGGATGAGATAGGATTGACGCCCTGCCCCTCCATTGCCTGTGTTGCGCCTGTGTTCTCGGCGGGCGCGGATTCGCGGCGAATGAGTTGATCCCGTAGATGAGCTTTCTCTGCTAGCTTACGGAATGTTTCGGGCTTGAGATACGTTGTGGTGCGAAGACCTGTCAAGGTGCGCCGCTGTTTTGCCACCGTTTGCTCAGACGACAATTCCGTCTTGAGGTAGCGACGAATTGTGCGCTCGGAGAGGCCCAAACGATTGCACGCTTCGGTGATGGTGATGAGCTGTTCGTCGTCTGGTGTGGTCATGGCGGAGGCTTTTAGAAGGTCAAAAAAAGGCTGCGCGATTGCTCGCGCAGCCGTACTATATGGTTCGGTTTAGTGGCGGAAGTGGCGGTGACCGGTGAAGACCATGGCGATATTGTAGTTGTCCGCCATTTCAGTCGTCTCGCCGTCCTTCTTGGAGCCGCCGGGCTGGATGATCGAGGTCACGCCGGCGATGCCCGCCGCTTCAGGGCCATCCGCGAAGGGGAAGAAGGCGTCGGAGGCGAGCGCCGCGCCCTTGGCTTTTTCGCCGGCCTGCTCGACGGCGAGACGCACGCTCTGGACGCGGTTCATCTGTCCCGCCCCAACGCCGACGATCTGCCGGTCCTTGGCGATTACAATCGCGTTGGACTTGACGTGCTTAACGACCTTCCAGGCGAACAGCAGGTCTGCGACTTCGGCGTCGCTCGGGCCGCGCCGCGTCACGGTAGTCAGATCGCTCCGGCCGATTGCGTGCTTGTCCTCGGTCTGGACTAAAATACCGCCGGTGACACGCTTGATGTCGATATTCTCGCCAACTGCTTCGGCGCCGAAGGCCGCTTCCAGCAGGATGAGGTTTGCGCCCCATTGCTTCTTTTCGGTCAGGATCTTGAACGCGTCTTCATCATAGCCCGGCGCGATGATCGCTTCGAAGAAAGTATTCTTGCCGGTGATCAGCTCGGCGGTCGCGGCGTCGATCGGTCGCGATGTGGCCAAGATGCCGCCGAACGCGGAGATCGGGTCGCCGGCGCGCGCCTTGGTGAAGGCGTCGGCGAGTGTCGTGGAAACCGCGATGCCGCACGGGTTGGTGTGCTTGATGATCGCCGCCGTGGCGTCTTTCTCACCCGAGAATTCCTGAACTAGATTATAAGCGGCGTTCAGATCGTAAATGTTGTTGAACGAGAGCTCTTTGCCGTGCAGCTTGCGCGCGGAGGCGACGC
This sequence comes from Capsulimonas sp., assembly GCF_039929585.1. Lineage (NCBI taxonomy): Bacteria > Bacillati > Armatimonadota > Armatimonadia > Capsulimonadales > Capsulimonadaceae > Capsulimonas > Capsulimonas sp. The sequence continues at coordinate 9,606 of NZ_JBDSQY010000143.1, read as the reverse complement.
CCTGCCCGCCCTGAGCCTCACGGTAAAAGGCGGCCTTCTGGTGCGGGTTCTCGCCATAGCGCAGGTCCTGCGCCTTTTCGAAGCTGAGCGTCAGCTTGGCGGGCAGGACGCTCTCGGTCCCCTCTCCTAGCTTCTTGGCGAAGTACGCCGCAATCGTGGCGTCGTAAGCCGCCGTGTGCGCGAACGCTTCGCCGGCAAGGCGCTTCAGCGTCTCGGGGTCAAGCTTACCATCATTGCGCACCAGTTCATCCAGCACTATGGTATAAGAAGATGGAGACACGACGACCGCGACGGCCGCATGGTTCTTCGCCGCCGAGCGGACCATGGAGGGGCCGCCGATATCGATGTTCTCAATCGCTTCCTCCCAGGTTACGCCCGGCTTCGCGACGGTGGCGGCGAAAGGATAGAGATTGACGACCACGATGTCGATCGGCAGGATGCCATGCTCGGCGATCTTGCTCATGTGCTCTGGCTTGGAGCGATCGGCGAGCAGGCCGCCATGGATCATCGGGTGGAGGGTCTTGACGCGGCCTTCCAGCATTTCGGGGAAGCCGGTGACGTCGGAGACGTTCTTCACAGGCAGTCCGGCGTCCGCCAGCGCCTTCGCTGTTCCGCCGGTGGAAATCAGCTCGACGCCCAGATCCGAAAGTCCCTGGGCGAATTCGATCAGCCCCGTTTTGTCCGATACACTTAACAACGCTCGTTCTACACGACGCATGGATTGATCTCTCCTATATTGAGGTCCGGGCAAAGAGCGCGGCGCCCAGTAAAAAACGCCTGGACAGACCGCGCAACAAATTGTGTTGACAGGTTGCCCAGGCGTACGGCTCGTTTCTCAGGTCGGCGTTTCATCGGGGTAAACTCCCCGCCACGCCAGTCGCGCCGACCTCCAAAGGACGCTCCGACACGGGTGTCGAAAGCTGCTTCCACATTGTAGCATTTGGCCGCGCGGGAAGTCAACGACGCCCCTCCCAATAAATTTACCGGCCAAGCATACTTTTTTTTGACGAATAAGCAGGAAATTTGGGCCTAAAGCGTGAATCTGGGCGAAATATAGTGTATTGTAAATTGTTCTAAGGAGACGCGCTTTCGTGAGCAGTAATTTAAATGTCCGATTGTCTCTCAGCCATCCATTCATTCCAAGCGCCACGCATCTGGAAGAACCCTACTACGCCTTGCTGGATATTCAGCCAGTGGAGGATGGCGCCGGCGCTGGTCGCCCCCCTCTGAACCTGGTGATCGTGCTCGACGATTCCGCGACGATGCACCACTTCCAGTTCACCGAGGAAGAAAAAGAGTATTGGATGGCCCTGGCCATTTCTCGGGACGAGATCGAGCGCGGAACCGCCGATAACCGCAGCGCCGTCTATTGGACAGGACAGACCCTGAAAGAGATGCGCTCGGCGGCGATCACTCCCATGGCGCTCGCGACCCAGGCCATCAAACAGCTTTTGTCGACCTTGACGCCGGAAGACCGCGTTTCGGTAATCATCTTCGCGGACCGTCTGCACACGCTATTCGGCGATCAGGACTGGAGCGCCTTCCCGAATCGCTGTATCGAGAACCTTGACGCCCTGCGCGAACAGCGGCTGGGGATCGATATCGGCACTGGAACGTATATGGCGGATGCGATCACTCAGGCGGGAGAATCCTTGGCGCGAAATACGTCGCCCTACAGCATTAACCGCCTGATCGTAATCACGGACGGCATCGTGCAAGATCCTGCGGTAACCCTGCAGCGCGTCACCGATGTCCAGGAGCGCGGATACGCCATCACCACTGTCGGGATCGGCGAAGAGTTTGACGAAGAGTTCTTGATCAAGATCGCGGATAACTCCCGCGGCGAATACCATTACGCCGCCGACACCACTGAGCTGGTCGCGTGCCTACAGCGGGAAGTGACCTCGCTCCAGGCCGTGTCCGTAACGGATATGTATATGGCGGTGCGCGGTTTGGAAGGCGCCATGGTCAAGGAAGCATTCCTGGTCCGGCCATCCATGACCTTGTTCGATGAGATCTATACCGAGGACGACTGGATCCGTGCGCGCATCGGCGATGTTTCTAGCGCCTCTCCCGTTGGCGTCCTCGTGCAGTTCATTCCAGGCTATACCTCGCCGGGATCTCATATGGTGGCGGAGATCATGCTCACCTGGTCTTACGCCAGCGCTACCACCGGCAGCGGCAAGGGCAATGAGAAGACAGTCGTGACGGCTGAGTTTACCAGCGACCGCGACAAGGTCGCGCTGGTGAATGCTCCCGTCATGGACCTGGTCGATCGGTTTACGGTCTACAAGTACGAGCGCGAAGCGCAGCGGGCGCAGGAGCGCGGAGATTTCGAGCTGGCGAAGGACAAGCTGGGAGCGGCGACCAAGCAGCTGCACAAGCTTGGCGAAAAGGACCTGGCGCACGACATGGAGGAGCAGCTCGCGACGATCGGCAAGCGCGGCGGCGGAGACACAGTCCGCCTCAAGCGGATCAAGTCGACCACGCGGCGCCTGGCGAACACCAACACGAGCACGGATCCCGATCGGCTCTTCTGAGATCAGGAGCGTCGGGATCGGGAAAGGACAACGTAAAGCACTATGACCGATTGGCAGTTAGGGCTGCGCGCTTTCCGAGAAGGCCGGATGCGTGAAGCGACGGATCGGCTGCGCAATGCGGCGGGAGACCGCGAGAGGACCGTGACGCAAGGCGTCCGGTTCCAAACGCTCGCGTTCCTCGGCGCGTCGCTATACGCCCTCGGACACGCCGCCGAAGCGGTGACCGCGTTCGAGGACGCGTGCCGGCTTTCATTCGCGCCAGGGCCGCCTGCGGACCTGAGCGTCAACCTGGCGAACTCTTATCTCGCGGTCGGACGGCGGGACGACGCCAAGCGCGCCCTTCAGGCAGCCTTGCGCGCCGCGCCCGGCCACGTCGAAGCCCGCATGATGCTTCAGCGACTGGAGAACAGCCCGGACGATCAGCCGCTGGTCGGCTCGGTGCTCGGCGACTCTCCGGAAGGCGTCAAGGCGTATCTGCGCACGCTCTCGTTCGCGCGTGTCGCTTCCGGCGGCTACGATCCCGCGCAGGTTCGGCAGGCGCTTTCGCAAATGGAGCGGTACATCGACTTCCTATCGGCGCAGATCGAAGAGCGAGACACCACGATCGCCAGCGACGAGGTAGAGCTGGAGCGCTACCGCAAGATGGAAGATATCATGATCGAGAAGATGATGCTGGCGCAAAGCGACCCAACCGCCCTGCGCATTCCTCAGCAGATCGCGCGTGAAAACGAAGCGAACGGCGCGGGTTTGAGTCCGATCGAGCTGCTATTTCAGAAGAAATCATAATTCAATTCGCGCTTAGCAAAACACAGGGCTGTGGTTCCATGAGAAAATATGGAACAATAGCCCTGTCGCTGCGTCTATACCAGCATCAATCTTTTCCCTAGGAACGAGAACTATTCCCCTATGCGAAATTACCGACCGACGGCCGCTCTGGCTGTTTCCATGCTTTGCTGCATCCATCCCGCCATTGCGCAAACCACGCCCAAGCCCGCCGCAGTCCAAGAATTGCGTGGGATGTGGGTGGTGAGAACCAATCTGCTCTCGCCGCAAAGCATTCAGCATGTTGTTGAGCTGGCGAAGAAGCACCACTACAATGCGCTCTTCGTGCAGGTCCGAGGACGCGGAGACGCCTTCTATCAATCGACGCTGGAACCGCGCTCAGAAGAATTAGACGGAACGCCCGCCGATTTCGATCCACTGCAAACCCTGCTTCCCCTCGCCCACCAGTCCGGCCTTCAAGTGCACGCCTGGGTCAATTCGTGTTATGTCTGGGGCTCGCCCAAGTTTCCCAAGGCCAAAAACCATATCATCAACGCACATCGCGATTGGCTTTGCCGCGACTCGAAGGGTAACTTCCTGATGACGCAGGGGAAGGAATGTGAAGGCGCCTTTCTCAGCCCGGCGAATCCGGCGGCGCGCAAGCACATCCACGATGTCTTACTCGACATCGCCACCCGTTACGATATCGACGGCATCCATCTCGACTACATCCGATATCCCAGTGCGGCTTATGATTACTCCAGCGCCGCCATGCAGCACTTCCAGCAGGACCTTACCCCTACCCTCACGCCGCAGCAAAACCGCTCACTGACAATCAAGGCCCGTCATGACCGTCTGGCGTACGTCCACGCCTTCCCAGCGCAGTTTGCGGACTTCCGGCGGCGCCAGGTCACGGAGCTGGTCCGGAGCATCTCTCAGGACGTCAAGGCCGCTAAACCATGGATCGTGATGTCCGCCGCCGTCTTCGCCGACGCGAAAGACGCGCGCGTGGCTCGGGGCCAGGATTGGAAGACATGGCTGAAGCTCGGCTACCTCGACGCCGTGGCCCCCATGGCCTACGGCGTCAGCACGCCCAAAGTCGCCCTGCAAATCGCCGACGCCGTCAAAGCCGCGCATGACGCCGGCAAGTTCGCCTACGCCGGGATCGGCGCCTGGCACATCTCCGCCGAGTCCGCCGCCGCCAAGATCAACGCCGCCCGCGCCCTCGGCGCCCAGGGTTCGATTCTGTTCAGCTACGGAGGCGTGACGAAGGACGGGGCCAACGATCTCTACTTGGACGCTCTCGACCGGCGCTGCTACACGAAACCCGCAACGCTGCCGACCATGACGTGGCTTCCGGCGCGGGATGAGGCGCAGACGGCAAAAGGGCGCACAGAATCCCCCTCCACTCCGCTCACAAAAGGTTAAATCCCCGCAATAAAAAGCACGGCTGGCGACATCGAGTCGCCAGCCGTGCTTTTTTGTGCGAATGAGACACAGCAGGCCAGATGATTGCGTTGGGAGCGCGCCTTGCGGCATTGGCGCTTCTCGGTTCCGACAAGCAAGTCAAGAGATCAACCAAAAGCGAAAGTCCTAATACTAAATTCTAATTGTATCCGAGGACGGAGAGTGGACTTTTTGATGGTTATCTGATCTACTCACAAGTAATGGAGCGAATGGCAACGGCGTGCTCTCCCCTATTCTTGAAGGATCGCAAAGCCGTGCGGAGCGGCCAGCAAGGGCGCCGGCGGCAGCGAGATCGCAAGGCCGTCCGTGGTTTGCTGGAAGTAAGCGCTTCCGTAACCCAGCAGGCGCACATCCGTCACTCGCCGTGTTCGGCCGGACGCTAGGGATCGGATTAGCGTCTTTCCGTCTTCCGGGCGGCGCATTTGGTAGGCGTACAAGGTATCCCCATTGCGGGTGAACCGGAAGTCGGTCGGCGACCAATCCACAGCGCCTTCCTTGAATGCGCCGACTTCAGCCGCAGAGCCCCCTTCTCCCGCGATATCCCACGGGCGAGAGCCGAATATTCCCTCGCCATTCACTGACATCCAGAGAGCCATTTGGTTGAGAAGGAACGTACATTCGTCGTCGATCGCACCGTCGGGACGCTGTGGAATGTTCAGCAGTAAATTGCCGTTTTTGCTGACGATGTCCACCAGCGTCTCCAGCACATGCCCGGCGGTTTTATAAACGTCCCGAACGTTATAGAACCAGTCCCCCACGCTTGTGTCCGTCTGCCATGGGTGTTCGGCGATGTCGCTGAGCTGTCCGCGTTCGACGTCGAGTACGCCGATCGTATATACGGACGGATCTGTGTCTTTTTGGTTGTAGACCGCCCGGTTAACGCCGCCATGAACCGCCGCGCTCGTATTGTACAAGTGGGCGACGATGCCCAAGCCGATTTCGCCGAACGGAACCCCGCCGTCGGAATAAAGCAGGTCCGGCTGATACTTGTCGATTACGTCCTTGATCCGGTCGAACCAATGCCGCTGAAACTCCGTGTTATCGGTGTACCAGTTTCCGTAGGGATTGTCGCCGAGCGCGAGCGCGTAACCCTGATTGCAGTGGTAAAGGTCGGCGAAGGCCGGATCGGAGCCGTCGTAAGGCGCGCCTGCGTACGGTCCGATTTTGTCGGCGCCTTTATTGGCGTCGAACCAGTTGAAGCTCGCGCCAAGATGTTCGCTAAGGCCGAACGGCAACGAGTGCGCCCGCGCGGCGTCGCGCCACAATTGGACGATATCCTGCTGCGGACCTATTTGGACGGCATTCCAGCGATTGTGCGCGCTGTCGAAGTTATCAAAGTTGTCGTGATGCATCGCCTGCCCGACAAAGTATTTGGCGCCGGCTTCCACGAAAAGCCGCATTAGACCGTGAGGATCAAAATTTTCGGCCTTCCAAAAGGGAAGGATTTCTTTATATCCAAATTTTGAGGGATGTCCATAGACGCGCCAATGATACCGGTACTGTTCGCTGCCCTCAACATACATGTGCCGGGCGTACCAGTCGCCGTACATGGGAACGGACTGCGGCCCCCAGTGCGACCAGAAGGCAAGCTTCGCATCGCGAAACCAGTCCGGGCATTCGAAACGCCTCAGAGATTCCAGTGTCGGATCAAACGGACCGGCGGCAATCTTTCTTATTAAGTCGGACATTGCAATTTCCATTTTTCTACCAAAAAATTAAAGTGGGATTCACGGATCGTCAGGAGATCGATACGGAATGCTCCCTTCGTTCGTCAAACCAGTCTTCCAGGGTCGCAACGCGCTTTGGGTGGGCTCGGCTACGCACCAGGAAGCCGGCGCCGTATTTGGTCATGGGGTCCTGGTCGGTTGACCGGATTGTGAATCAAAACAGCCAATCAAGATTTATGCATGTCGTTCTCAAACACCGACATGCATAAAATCAAGGATAGCTTCGCGTCCCCATCTGAACGCGGTGGTGGCAAATGGATAAAGTCCAGCTAATTTGTAATAGATCCGTCGTGGATGAACTGTACGGCCTCGTTGATCACGTGCAATGGGACAATCGACCACAGATATTAGTTTGTCCGGCACGGACAATTAGCCGTAGGCTTCTCAGACCTGGATTTCATATCCGGGGAACGACTTCGGAAATAAACGCCGATACAAGTTCGTTTGCAGCAAATTCTCAGGATCGTATTGATCCTTCAGCGCCCGGAACTTCTGAATTCTCTCTTCGCCCGCGAACCGCGCCACGGTGGACGGGTGCAGGAGGCTGTCTTTAGCGAAGTAGAAGCGGCCGCCGCCACCGACGACCAGCGCATCCATCTCCGCCGCGAGGCTGATGAGAGCGCCTCGGTTGGTGGCGGTCAGGGCGAAGTCGAGCGCGAAGGAATAGCCTTCGACGGCGTGCGTCATCAGGAAGTCGTCCGGGCGGTGGCGCTTGAAAACGCCGAGGTAGGGCGTCAAGCCGTAATGCTGCGCGAGGCGGATCTGTTCGGTGAAGACGGCCAGGGCGTTCTCCGCCGGCACGAAGCTCTGGTATTGGATCAGGCCGTGCGGCTTGTAACTGAGTTTCCAGTTGGGGACATAATCGAGCAAAAACGCGAAGCCGGCGTGGGTTTGGCGGTGCTTGGCTTCGTGGCTTAGTTTTTCGCTGGACAAGTACTTGGCGAAATTGATCGCGCGCATGCCGGGATCGTTGACCAGCGGCTTCATCATACGCCACATGACGGATTTAGGGACGGCGCCCGCGAAGGTGTCCGGGAGTTCTTGATTGATCACGCGCAGGGTTTGCGTGGGTTCGGGATCGACGCCCGGGGCGAGATAGTTTGCCTGGTGGATCTGGCCGCGACCGAGGCTTTCACCCGAGGCGAAGCAATCTACCCAGCCGACCAAGTAGTCAGATTCGGGAAGGCGCTGCTCGAATTGCGCGAACATCTCCGCGAATGAGCCGACGGCGATGGCGGTCACGTCCAGCAGACCGCTGTAGACGCGCTTCATTTGCAGGGTGAGCTGCGTAAACACGCCGAGCATGCCAAAGCCGCTGATGGCGCCGTGGAAGATGTCGGGGTTCTCATTGCGCGAGCAGGTCAGTTCTTCGCCGCTGGGCAGCACGATCTGGAAGCTGAGAATGTGGTCGCCGATCGGCCCGACTTTGAAGTTGTTCTTGCCGTGGATATTCATCGAGGCGCATCCGCCGAGGGTCGGGAACATGGTCCCCGGCACGACGGGCGGCCACCAGCCGTCTTCAATGATGTACTGCCACATCTGCTGCACTGTGACGCCTGGCTCAACCGTGATTCTTCCCGTTTGCGGATTCCAATCGAGAATCCGGTTCATGCGGGTCATCTCCAGCAGGAGCCCTTCGCTATTGAGTGAAGCGTCGCCATAGGAGCGGCCCGCGCCGCGCATGCCGATGGGACGTCCGGAATCGCGGGCGATCTCCAGGATTTGCTGAATCCCACGTGTGTTGACAGGGCGGTAGACGTAGCTCATGCCCGAGCAGGACATCCCCCAGCCTTCGACGCGCTCCAGACGCTCCAGCGGCAGATCCGCCTCCGGCAAAACCAATTTTGGTAGTTCCATCATATGTTCAGGTAACGGAAGATCGGCGACGGGATCGCGCGGATGATTGTCATAATCAGACGCCATTTGCCAGGGACAAACACAACATCCACGCCCTGCGCGGCGGCCGCCAGGATCGTGTCCGCCGCTTCATCCACGGAGATCATAAAGGGCATCTTGCCCAGCCCTTGAGTCATCGGCGTCTTGACCGGGCCTGGCTTCACCGTCACGACCTTGACGCCATGCCGGGCGATACGATTGCGCAGCGCTTCCAAGTACGTGTTCAGAAATGCCTTGGTGGCGCCGTAAACGGGGCTGGTGGTGCGTCCGCGCTCGCCGGCGACGCTGGAGATTCCGACAATCGTGCCGGCTTTCGCCTTGCCGAACCGTGACGCCGCTTCATTGAGCCACGCCACCGCGCCGGTCACATTGACCTCGATCATGTTGGCGTCTTTTTCCGTGCTGTACTCCTGCGGACCGACTGCGGGCATCAGTCCCGAGGCGTAAACGATCAGGTCCAAGCCGCCGAGTTCCTGGGTAATCCGCGCGAACAAAGCCGCGACCTCTTCCGTGTCGGTCACATCGTGGGGATAGGCGAAGGCGACATCAATGCCCGCTTCGCCGTTCAGAGCGTCGCGCAGCGCGTTCAGTTCCGATGCACGACGCGCGACAAGCGCTGTTTGACAGCCACCCGCCGCTAGACGACGCGCGATGGCCCCACCGATCCCCGACGAGGCTCCGACAACGATCGCGCGTTTCCAGGGAATCGTGGTCATGAGTTTGTCCGCCTTGCGGCCCAAAGGACGGCGTTGCGCAGGATGCGGCGCACGGACGGGTCGAAGTATGTGGGGAATGTCTCATGCCCCGGACGGAAGTAGAAGACACGGCCCACGCCCTCTCCCTGGTTCTGCCCTTTTCCCGAACCGCTGTGGAACTCCGGATCGATCCCCTCGCCGACCGTGACGGTGAAGCTTGGGAAATATTCCCCGCCCGTCGGGAAGTAGGATTGGAAGATCACGGCTTGCGGCGGCGGAACATCGAACGGAGCGCCGTACATCTCCTCACGCGGCAGCATGAAGTCCTCCACGCCTTCGGCGATGGGATGCTTCGGGGCGCAGACGGTGATTTCTTCCGTATCCGGGTTTTCGTCCTGCTCGCGCCAGCCGCCCTTGAGATGGCCGGTGGCGTTCAAAATACCTTTGAACGTTTTGGAGTAGTGCGCCGAATGCAGGGCGATAAAGCCCGTTCCCGCGTGGACGGCTTTCACGACGCGC
>NZ_JBDSQY010000142.1:0-8642 GCF_039929585.1 Capsulimonas sp. | reverse complement strand
TGCTCTTAGCGGAGACGGACTTTGTGACAATAAACGTTCCGATTATAGCCAGCAGGATGACGGCTACAATCGCGATCATCATGACTGGGGATTTTTTCCCGGTCGCCGCGCTTCCGTCCGCCGGTGTTTGTGCTTTGTTAGTCGACATCGAAAATTGACCTTCCTGGACAATGGCCCCTCTAGTGTGACCTTGTTAGTACAATTATCGGCGCCAATTTTACCAGCTGTTATCCGGAATTATGCTGGGTTTTGCCTCAGAAGCACAATTTCCACGCGGCGGTTTCGAGCGCGGCTTTCCTCGGTGTCATTGGAGACGATTGGATGCTGGTCAGCGTAGCCGGCTGCCTCCAAGCGGCTCGGACTGACGCCGCGCTGGTTGAAATACCGCAGCACGGTCGTGGCGCGGGTCACCGAAAGCTCCCAGTTCGAGGGGTAACGCGGCGTATGAATCGCCAGGTTATCCGTATGGCCTTCAACACGCACATTGTTTGGGACGGTATTGACGACCTTCGCCACTTCGTTCAGCAGCGCCAGTTCATCCGGCTTCAAATCCGCTCCGCCCTTGGCGAAGAGCATTTTGTCCGTCATGACCGTGACGATCACGCCGCGCGAGGTCTGAACGACATTCATGACCTTGCTCAGCTTTTTCTCTTTGATATACGCCGACATGACCTCATACGCATGGTCGAGGTTCTTTTTGTCCGCGCTTTCCCCACTCGATTTGCCGAGTTTCGGAAATTCCTCAGCTGTCGGCGGCACGTCTGCATGTTTACTGTCATTGACAACTGCCGGGGAACCGTCTAGGCCCCCTCCATGCGTGATGTTCGGCGCGCCGTTCATCATGTTTCCGCCAAAACCGCCTCGAACCGATGTCGCGAGCTGCTCGAATTTTTTAATGTTCATTACGGACATCGCATAGAGCATAATGAAAAACGCCACCAGGAGCGTAATCATGTCCGCGTATGTCAGCAGCCAGCGTTCGGCGTTCTCATGTTCACCTTCGCCGCCTCTTTTTTTTCTTCGGCCTGCCATGGCTCTACTTTCCTCCGTGGGGCTAGTCGCCCGTATGGCTTCCCTTCCTTAGGAAGAGAAGCCATTGTTCGTAACTTAAGCCGCCTGCAAGGCTGCTTCGATCGCCTTGCGCTTCTTGGGCGAAAGAAACGCCTTGAGCTTTTCTTCCACAATGCGCGGATTATCTCCGGCTTGAATGGCGAGGATGCCTTCGGTCATGATCTCCCGCACCAGAATTTCTTCCTGACTTGCATGCTTAAGCTTCGAGCTCAGCGGCAGGAACATCAGGTTGGCGGTGCAAACCCCATAGAGGGTTGCGATAAACGCCGCCGCGATACTCGGTCCCATCGAACCAGGGTCCGAAAGGTTTTCCAGCATGTGCACCAGACCGGAGACCGTTCCGATAACGCCCAGTGTGGGAGCGAACCCGCCGAGAGTTGCGAAGAAGTGCGCTCCTTCGGCGTGGCGCTGTCCGAGAAACGCGACTTCCGTTTCCATGATTTCTCGGACCATTTCGGGATCGGTGCCGTCGATCGCCAGCTGAATGCCTTTTTTGAGGAACTCGTCGTCGATCTCACGGGCCTGCTCTTCCAGCGCGAGCAATCCTTCGCGGCGCGCTTTCTCGGCAAAGCCGACCAATGTCTCGATCACGTGCGCGGTATCCATGTGCTTGCCGAAGAAGGCGTGCTTGACGACATTCGGAATACCGATGACCGTGGAAAGAGGTACGGACACCATCGTAGCGCCCAGTGTGCCTCCGAAAACCAGCAGCATCGCGGAGGGGTTGATGAGGGCGGCAAGGCTGCCTCCCTCCAGAATGATTGAGCCGAAGAAGGCTCCGAACGCGAGTACAAGACCAATGATTGTTGCTAAATCCATGCGTAATCTCCCAGTGCGGCTTTCTCGCTACTCCAGTGCTTCTTCGCGACGCTCGGTGTGTGAGCTTGTCGGTCTCCAAAGAATCGGTCCCGCCTGCCTTCGATACTCCAGCACGAGATCCACCACTTGCTGCGCGGTTTGGCGCACCAGCAACTTCTTTCCAGTGACCAGGGTAATGTGCGTATCGGGAAGCGACTCGACAAACTCGATCAGATCGGCGTTGACGATAAACTCGGAATGATCGAAACGGGTGACAGTGATCATAAGGGGGAACCCTTTCTGTTCCCGAAGGCGACGCCGCCTCCGGGAAGCAAGGTGAGAAGATTATCGCTTCATGCCGATTACGTCGTTCAGCATCTCATCGACCGTGGTGACGATCTTAGTGTTGGCTTGGAAGCCGCGCTGCGTGACGATCATGCTGGTGAACTCGCTGCTGAGGTCCACGTTGGACTGCTCCAGGTAGCCGCTGCTCATCTTGCCCAATCCGTCCTGGGTCGCGGTGCCGATGTGCGCGCTGCCGGAGTTGACAGATTCCTTGAACGCGTTGCCGCCGGCCCGCTCCAAACCTTCGGGGTTGGAGAAGCCCGCCATCGCGATCTGTCCCAGTGATCGGCTCATACCGTTGCTGAAGATACCGGCGATGGCGCCCGTCTGGTCAATGCTGTAGGATTGCAGCGTACCGGGTCCGAAACCATCCTGGCTGTCCGGGATGACGCCGGATCCGCCGGAGACCTGGGTCGTCGCGCTGAAGTCGGGCTTGATGCCCTGCGGCGATGTGGATCCATCGGTCGGGGAGAGCGCAATGGTGCCGGTGGAGAGGGCTTCCTTGCCGGTGCTGCCGTAGAAGACTTTCCCGGTGCCGGCGACGCCGGTTCCAGAGGCGGTCCATGTCCAGGAGCTGGTGGTGCCGTTCGGCAAAGTCGCCGGCGCCACCGGAGGAGCGTCCCGCTTGAAGGAGAGTGTGATATTCTGCGCTTCGCCGAGGCTGTCGTAGACCTTGACGGTGCGGGTATAGGCGGCGTCGGTGGGCTTGGCTTCGGCGCTCAGGTTGCCCGAGTAGATCACGTTCTTCGTCGGGCTCGTGGTGATCAGGCCGCCGACGGGAATGCTCAGGTTGGAACTCTGCGTCAGCTGCTTAGTCGTATCGATAGCGCCGGTGGGGTCGGCCTGCCAGCCTAGGACGAAGGCTCCCGTGGAAGAATTCACCAGGTTGCCGCTGTTGTCGACCGTGAAGGAGCCGTCACGAGTAAAGGAGACGCCGGAGGAGTCGCCGAGCATGAAGTAGCCGTTGCCCTGGATGGCGAGGTCCGTCGGCTTCGAGGTGCTCTGAAGGCCGCCCTGGCTGGAGATCGTGTCCACCGAGCCGATGGCGACGCCGAGGCCAAGCTGCACCGGGTTGGTGCCGCCCGAAGCGGCGGAGCCGGCGGAGGCGCCCTGCAGGGTCTGGGAAAGCTGATCCTTGAAGGTGACGCGTCCCGCTTTGTAGCCCGTGGTGCTGACATTGGCGATATTGTTGCCGATGACTTCCATCTTGGTCTGGTGGGCCTGGATTGCGGAAACTCCGCTGTACATTGCTTGCAGCATTTAAATAACTCTCCTAAGGTTTTGTAATTGCCGGCGGTCAGTCATTCCCGTCGGCGGTGAATTACGGCGTCCTCGATCGGAGGTCCGGCCGTGTTGTCTTTTGGCGCTTCGCGCCGGTCTGGCCGCGATCTCAGATGATCATGGCGCTATCGATATTGGTAAAGATGTTATCTTTAAGGGCCGTTTTGTCCACGGCGGTAATCACCGTTCGGTTCGCCACGGAGACGACGAGGGCGGCTTTGTCGGTCAGGAACAGCGATTCTTTTGCGCCTTTGGCTGCGGCTTTCGTAATGCCGTCGCCGATTTTCGCGATGTCTTCGCTGGTCAGTTGGATATTGCGTGAAGCCAATCGGCTTTGCGCATGTCCGGAGAACTTAACGTTCGCTTTCGCTCCGCTCACGACAAGCTGATCGCTAAGGATCTGGCCGAAGCTCGGTCCGGAGGTTGATGGATTTGCGGCCGGAACAGCAGCAGGCTTAGAGGCTCCAGTTCGCGGGATCGCGCCGATTATTCTGTTTTCAATGTCGACACTGGTCATATGAGCGTCACTTCACAGTGCTGACGGTGGACATCTCCACATCGTCGGAGCCGATATGAAGATAGGCGACGCCGCTCTTCATCACGACTGAGGTCACCACTCCAGAAGGGCCAACTTCGCCTTTATCGGTGGTGGTCGTAACCGTTTTGCCGATCAGGGAAGATCCCTGGCCGAGCTGCTGCAGCTGAGAAGAAGATGTCAGGGTCGAATTGAGGTTCTGCATCTGCTCCAGCGAGGAGAATTGCGCCAGCTGCGCGAGCATCTCTTTCTGGTCGGTCGGATCGAGTGGATCCTGGTTCTGAAGCTGTGTCACCAAAAGCTTCAAAAACTGCGTTTTACTGTCGGTCTTGTCGGTAATCGCGGTTCCGCTGGCGTTTGTCGGAACGGGAGTGGAAGTACTGCCTGTAATCGGAAGTTGTGCTGTGACGGACATTCTGTTTCTCCTTGGTTAGGCTCGGTAATCGATCCGGCTGGAAGCATTCGAGCGAGTGACCGCCGCCGGCGCGATGTCGAGGTCCGCATCGTGCGCGGTCCAGGTCGCCTGATCGTTCTGATGGCCCTGCCGGCCGCCGCTGAACTGTCCGGAACCGAAGTCGGCGAAGGCGCGGCCGTTCTGGCCGGAGCCGTCGAAGCCGCCGGATTGCGCCGAAGACTGGCTGTTCTGCGGCTGGGACTGCCCGCCGTCGTTCGACTGGCGGTGGTCCGAGTTCAGTCCGCTTCCGCTCGACTGAGCCGCCGCGGACACCGTGGAAGCAGCATCGACGACTACCGTCATACTGTCCAGTTTCAGTCCATGTTCGCTTAGGCTGCGCCGCAGATCGCTCAGGTGGCTTTCCAGCGCCTGCTTCACGACGGGGTTCTCGGCCGCGACATGCGCCGTAACCACTGTGATCGTTTGGCCGCTGGCGTCTACTTTAGGCGTCATTGTCACCGTCAGATTGAGCTGGCCCCAATCCTGCGGGTGAAGCTGCAGCGTCACTTTGTCGCCGCCCGTCCCCTTTGCGTCCAGCGTCATCTCACCGATCTTGTCCACGACTTTCGTGATCATCGCGGCGCGGTCCTGAGCGGGCATTTGTACAGTCGCCGGCTGATCCTGGATCATTGCCGCCGTCTTCCCCGTTTCCGAACCACTCAGCGTCGCTGTCATCGTTACGTCGTTTCCGTTCTTGGCGCCGTCCGTCGTAATTTCCGCTTTGACGAGGGCTTCGGAAAGAGAAGAGGAACTGTTGTAACCGCGATTGACGGAAACTTTTCCGCTGGGCGATTGCAGCAAGTTCACCGCGTTTTCTTTCCCGGCGCCTTTCGTTTGCGCCTCTCCGCCGCTCACATTCTTATTATCGGAGAGCCCCCGTATTTTTTGCAGGGTTATTTTTCCGGAGATATCAACCGATGTGGGAACGGTCGAAACAACGCTTTCCAGGACCGGATTCATGATGGCGACGCTGCTGGAAGCCGAGGCTGGCGTCGCGAAATTGGCTGACGCCAACAGATTGCCCGGCGCGGCCACGTTCGTTGCTGAGGCCACGTTCGCCGGCGCTGCGACCGGAGCTGTTTCGAGCACCGATGCAGTAACCGGAGCGCCCGCCGCCTTGGGGGTCGGCGCGGCGCTGACTGTCCTGGAAACCGCTGGAGCGATATTGACCGTCGCCTGAACAACAGGTGCTGAGTTGGTGATGATCTTCGCCGCCGCGATCGAGTTTGCGATCGACGCCGCCGAGACCGTGTTCGCCGGCGCCGAAGCGACCTGTGCTGGAGACTGTTCCGCGCCAGCATCGATCTTTGCCCCGGCCACGGATGCCGCGCCGACTGGGAGCAGCGTGGGTTTCACGCCGAAGACAGGGCGTATCGTTTCTGCAAACGGAGAGTCTCCGTGGTCCAGAGGGGCGTCTGACAAGACTGTAGGCAGCACGGGGACCGCTCCGCCTGAGATCGTTTGAAGTGGAGCAGAGAGCGTGGAAGTATTCAGCACAGCCGTATTCGGTTTTGCCGACGGAAGTAGATTCGCCACAGATGTGATGACGGCGCTTTGCGAAGCCATCGGGGCTGCTGCGTTATTGGCGATCACCGGGACGGCGCCGCCTTGTTTCGACGGCTGAGCCGCGATTACAGGAGCCGCGATTCCTAAAGACACGACCGGGGCAGTGACATCAGGCTTGCCGACAACTGTCTTGGCGGTTTGACCGAGGGTGATAGGCTGAGCGGCGATCCGCACAGACGCTTGCCCAACCTTCGCATCCTGAACAAGGATTTGCGAGGCTGCGGGAGCGGCGATCATCGTTTGCCCCGTTGGGAGCGAAACGGTGTTCACCATTTGCCCCATTGGGAGTGAAACGGTGTTTGCCGTTTGCGCTGTCAAGAGCGGCGCCGTAGCCGGCGCGATTACTGACGCAGTATTGGCGGCAGGCGTAGGCTTGCCAGATGGACGGACGACAGCGCCCTGCCCCGCCGGATCTGCCGGCGCGGAGACTGCCTTCGCGGCGCCCGCGATGGTTTGTTTGAGAGTGGAGAGCAATTCGCCGCCGGTTTGACTTCCGCTCGCCTGAAGGCGGGAAAGAACCGGGCTGGCGTCCATTGCGACACTGGTTCCGGCCGTCCGGTCCGTAATCGACGGAACGTTGGGCTCTGATTTTATTGGCTGCAGTACGATCTGCGGCGCCTGAGTCGGCAGAACGAAGTTCTGCGCGATAAGTGAGGGGTCCAGCGTGGCCGAAGCATCCTCCGTCTTTGTGTCCGGATCCGAGCTGTCCGTACTATCATTCGCTTTCTCATCGACAGGCTTTTTGACGGCGCTTTGTGGGGCGTTCGTCACTTGGCCGCTGAGAAGAGAAGCGAAGGAAACGGTCGGTTCCGAACCTGGGACGGGAGGAGCGCCGGGGAGCGCAGCGCCTGTGGGCGCCGCGCCGCCGCTGAAGCCAGACATAATGTCTAACGGCATCGGGGCCTCCTGTTTCAAGTTGTCATCATCTATATCGGCAGAAATGCTGGCGTTCTGGAGGGGGAGGCGGAAAATAAAAATCGCCCAGCGCAAATGCGCTGGGCGATTGAGAATATGAGGATGCCCCTGTGGGGCCCGGGGGCATCTGAATTAAGCCGTTTTGCCGGTGGCTTTCAGATAGTCGTCGTAGAATTTCTTGACGCCCAGATCCGTCAGCGGATGGTGGAACAGCTGCTCCATGATCTTATACGGGATGGTGGCGATGTGCGCGCCGGAGCGGATGCTCTCCACGACTTGCAGGGGACCGCGGATGGACGCCACGAGGATCTCCGGGTCTTTCGGGAACTCGTAAGTCTCCACCATCTGCACGGCGTCTTCGATGTTCTGCGCGGCTTCGCCGCTTCCCATATCATCGATACGGCCTACAAAGAACGAAACGAACGATGCGCCCGCCTTGGCCGCCAGCAGAGCCTGCGGAAGCGAGAAGACCAGGGTGACGTTGAAGTTGACGCCATTCGGGGACAGTTCTTTGACGACTTCCAGCGCCGTGGGCGTCATCGGGACCTTGACATAGATGTTCGGAGCCCAAGACGCAATGTCTTTCGCCTCAGCGAGCAGCTTCTCGTAATCGCTTTCCACGCACTCCGCCGAAACGGGCAGATCGCCGACAACCTTGACGATCTCCATCACGCGCGTCTTGTGGTCCACGCCTTCCTTCGCGATCAGGCTGGGGTTGGTCGTAACGCCGTCCAGGATCCCCCACTCCATCGCCTTCTTGATTTCTTCCACATTCGCGGTGTCGATAAAAAATTTCATCTGCCGATTGCCTTCCTGGGCGCGGCCGCGCCGCCCCACCGAATTCGGAAATTCCTTACTCTATATACCCGGTCCCGGTAAAAATACGGGCCGATTCACAGCGCCGGAGCGGAAGCTTAATCTCGATTTAACACAGCACACTTCAAACAGGAGAAGTATCCGCCGGCAGCGCGCCGTAGATCGCTTCGGGCGCGCCGACACGCAGCGCCCAGCCGGAGTCGCCGTAGGACCAATGCCACCATTCGCCCACGTAATTCGTAAGGCCCGCATCCGTCAGAGTTTTGACCAGTAAATCCCGATTGCGCTGCGCGACGTCGCTGAGTCCTTTGAGATCGGTCGGCGCGCTTATCTCATCCATTTCAAACGGAGAGACCATGTCCAGCGGCTCACCTGTCTTTGTGTCGATCAGCAAGAGATCGAATGCTCCGCCCGTCGTATGCGGGGGCGGACACTTGTCCTCCGGAGGCGCGGACATTGTATTGGTGACACGATGCAGCGTCGCCTTGCTCCACTCTGGGTGCTTCGCCGCAAAGTCCGATTTGATCTTCTCGTACATCCAGCGCTGCTGGGCCATCGGTCGATAGCCCTCGAATATCTGAAGGGTCACCTCGGGCGGCAGCGCCTCCGCCGCACTCGCGATCATTTCGGCGACGCTCTTGCGAACGTGCGGAACGCACTTCATATGCTCAAACGCCGGATGCTTCTCGGAGAACGCGACCCTCGGAGAAAGAGTCCGGGGATCGACGAGCGGCTCGCCGTTATCGACAATCGGGACAGCCCGGAGCTTTGTCAGAGGCTCTCCAAACGATCGGGCCATAGAAATTATCTTCCTTGTTTAATTGAGTGACTTATCCCTGCATGTGGCGCGACCCTTCCGGG
>NZ_JBDSQY010000141.1:0-13527 GCF_039929585.1 Capsulimonas sp. | reverse complement strand
CTTTACTAAACAGTGGGCCGCAGCTGTCTGAACGACAAGAACGGCCCAAATCGCCTCAAAGATCGCAGCTGGCTTGAGAAAGGGCACTTTCCGGCACCACTTCTAGGCGCGAATTCATTCGCCGGCTTCTTCATTCGCCAGGCATCTTGCCGGGCGCTTTGTTTTTTCGATTATCCTACCCCGAAACCGACGGCGGCGGCTCGGCGAGCGTGGCGCACTCGGCCAGATATTGGTGCACGAAGGCGATGGCCATGCTGCCTTCCCCGACGCCGGAGGCGACCCGTTTGATCGAGCCGTGGCGCACATCGCCCGCCGCGAAGATGCCGGCGACGCTGGTCTCCAGAAGGAATGGACGGCGCTCCGCGCCGCACTGGCCGGAGAGGGTGGCGTCGAGGCCGGTGAGGATATAGCCCCGGTCATCGCGCGCGATGGTTTCCGGGAGCCAGTGAGTCTCGGCGTCGGCGCCGATGAACACGAAGAGGGAATCCGTTTTGTGCTCCACGCTTTCGCCTGTTTGTGAGTTCTTGACGGTGATCGCTTCGAGCGTAATGTCGCCGCAAACAGAACTGACGCTGGAGTTGACCTCGACGGCGATGTTTTTGCGTGTTTTCAGCTGATCGATCAAATATTGGGACATGCCCTGCTCGATATTCGAAGCGCGGATCAGCAGCGTGACTTTACTGGCGTAATCGGCGAAGAACATTGCCGCCTGTCCGGCGGAGTTGCCGCCGCCGATCAGATAGACATCCTTGCCCGCGACACCCATCGCCTCCGTGCGCGCGGCGCCGTAGAAGATGCCGCAGCCGATCAGCGATTTGGCGCCTGGGATGAACAGTGAGCGCCACGAGACGCCGGTCGCGAGAATGACAACCCGTGTCGTGATCGTTTCTCCATCTTCCAGCACCACCTCATGCAGACGACCCTTCGGACACAGCCCCTTAACCGAGCGCGACACCAAAATCTCCGATCCAAAGCGCGTCGCCTGGCGAAGCGCCTTGGCGCCGAGTTCGTTGCCGGAAATCCCCGTGGGAAACCCCAAATAGTTCTCAATACGTGACGATGTACCGGCCTGGCCCCCTGGGAACGACCGCTCGATCATCAGTGTCCGAAGGCCCTCCGAGGCGCCGTAAACAGCGGCCGCGAGTCCCGCCGGTCCACCGCCGATGATGACGACATCGTAGGTCGAATCCGCCGGTTCGGTCTTGAGACCAAGATGTTTCGCCAAGCTGCGATTATCGGGACACTTAATCGCTTCCCCGTTGGAAAGGACGACGATGGGATAGGGGCCTTCGCTCGCCTGCTCGGGGATGTATGGCTGGCACGTCGGATCGGCGGGATCGAGCCAGCGGAAATTCTGATGATTCCCTGAGAGGAACTGCCGCAGGTCGTAGCAGTTGACGTCGGACGAGTAGCCGACCAGAATGATACGGTCGACGGGAGTTTGCACGGAGAGCTGCTGTAGGAGCGAGACCCGCCGTATCATCTCTTCCATGATACAGTCCGTGAGGTCGTCGCGCCGCGTCAGAAGGTTGTGGAAATCCGCCTCGTCCATCTTGAGCACGCGCGCGTCGGTCGTTGTCCGGAAGCCGGCGACGGAGCTTCCGCCCAGCATCAGCGGCACTTCCCCAAAGAACGTCCCAGGAACGTATGTCTTGATCACAACATCCTCGCCACGATTTTCTTTTGTGACCTCGATCCCGCCTTCGATCAAGATGTAGAACGACGATCGCTCCCCCTCACGCAAAACCCACTGTCCGGCGGGAAAGTTGACGTCGGCGGAAACTGCGGCAATGTCGGTAAGCTCTTTGTCGTCCAGCCGGCTGAACAGGGGAACCTGTCGCAGAATATCTAGGGTAATCAAAATACTGGTCCTCGATCGAAGTGAACACGCTGTGCGCCAAAGTTAAGCGTGTGGACGCAATGTCCTTGACAATCAAACACGGCGGAGCGGTAAAAAGAACCGCCGCCCGATGAAAATTCGCTTGAGACGCTCTTGCCTATCTTACTAGCTTACCCCGAAACTGACGGCGGAGGTTCCGCACGCGCCTCGAACGCAGCCCGGTACTGGTGGATGAAGGCGATCGCCATGCTGCCCTCGCCAACACCGGAGGCAACACGTTTGACGGAGCCGTGGCGTACATCTCCCGCCGCAAAAATCCCCTCCACGCTTGTCTCCAAGAAATAACGGGAGCGGTCCGTGGTGCATCTTCCCGAGTCCATGGCGTCCCGCCCGGTCAGAATGTAACCTCGGTCATCCCGTGCGACCGCATTCGCGAGCCAGTCCGTTTGAGCGTCGGCGCCGATGAACACAAAGAGCGAACTCGTTTCGTAAGTCTGTTCTTCTGCGGTCCGTGAGTTGGCGACCGTAATGGCTTCCAAAGCCGATTCTCCGTGAACGGCGGTGACAGCGCTATTCAGCTCGACGCAGACATTCGCGCGCGTTTTCAGCTGGTCAATGAGATACTGGGACATTCCCTTATCGATATTGGAGGCGCGGATCAGCAGCGTGACCTTGCGGGCGTAATCGGCGAAGAACATCGCCGCCTGGCCTGCGGAGTTGCCGCCGCCGATCAGATAGACATCCTTACCCGCGACGCCCATCGCCTCCGTGCGCGCGGCGCCGAAGTAGATGCCGCGTCCCAGCAGCGCGTCCGCGCCGGGAATGTCGAGCTTACGCCAGAAAACGCCGGTCGCGAGAATAATGGTTCGTGTCGTGATCGAGCCATCGCCGTCGAGAGTGATCGTATGAATGCCGTCGCGTGTTTCCAGGGACTGCGTTGCCCGGGCAACTAAGATCTCCGCGCCAAACCGCTTGGCCTGATCCAGCGCCCTCAGCCCCAGTTCGCCGCCGGAAATGCCGGTCGGGAATCCTAGATAATTTTCGATCCGCGACGATGTTCCCGCCTGACCGCCAGGCGCGGCGCGCTCCACCATCAGGGTCTTCAAACCCTCGGATGCGCCGTAAACGGCGGCCGCCAATCCGGCGGGACCGCCGCCGACGATCACGACGTCATATTCTGCATGGCTGGGCTTTGTTTGTAAGCCCAGACGTTCGGCAAGCTCGCGTCGGCCGGGATCCTTGAGCACTTCGCCTGAGGGCAGAATGACGGCAGGGTAGGGGCCTTCCAGCGCCGCGGCGGGAATGTAAGGGTGACAGGCATTATCGTTAAGATCGAGCCATCGGAATTCCTGGTGATTGCCGGAAAGAAACTGGCGCAGTTTGAAGCACGCAAGATCTGAGTGCTGACCGATGACGAGTGTGCGTTCGATCGGCGTATTTATTGAAAATTGCTGCATCTGCTCCACGCGCTGCATCATGGTTTGCAGGATGCTGGACGCCATCTTTTCACTGTGCGTAATCAGATATTGAAATTCAGGGCGCTCCAGGCGAAGGATGCGGCAGTCCGACTTTGTGCGCAGGCTCGCGAAGGCCGCGCTACCGAGCAGCAAGGGGACTTCGCCGAAGAAATCTCCGGCTTTGTAGGAGGCAATGACGCTCGGATCGCCGTTGACCGTGCGGATGACATCGATCTCGCCGGAAACCAGAACGAAGAACGAGGGCATATCGCCTTCCTGGATCAGCCATTGATTGGGGCCGAGATGCACATCGGCGCAGATAATCATGAGCTTGTTCACCAGCGCATCGGTGAGCGAATCGAAGAGCGGGATCTTGCGTAAGAGATCGGGAGTGATCATCGGTTTTCCTTAAAAGTGCGGCCAGCCGTCAACGATCAATTTGACGCCGCCAATCAATGCAAAGACAAGGGCCAGGGCTTCGAACGCCTTCTGGTCGACATACTTAATGAGCCAGCGGCCGGTCAGCGCGCCGACCACCACCAGCGGCGCCAGCTTCAGGTCGAACAGCAGCGAATGGGCGTTGATCGCGCCCATCTGCACGCTGAACGGGACCTTGAACCAGTTCATAATACAAAAATACCAGGCCCCAGTGCCGATGAACTCCATCTTCGGCAAGCCGATGGCTAGGAAGTACAGCAGCATGACCGGTCCGGCGGCGTTTGCGGTCATCGTGGTGAACCCGGCCGTGAGGCCCATTGCGGCCGCGTAGGCGAGGCTCGTCTGCTTCGGCTCCGTCGTCGGCGGCTTTAATCGCTGCGCCCATTGCATGGACACCATGACGATCAAGATCACGCCGATCATCAGCTTGATGATGTTGTCGTTATGGATGCATTGCATGGTTCCCCAGCCAAGGACGATCCCGGCGGCGGCCCAGGGAAACATGCGCCAGAGATGCGACCAGACGGCGTGACGCCGAAACGCCGTGACGGCGACGACATCGGCGACGATCAGCAAAGGAAGCACGACGCCCGTCGATTCGCGCGCCGGCATCATCATGGCGAACAGGGCCACGGTGATAATGCTGACGCCCGAGAACCCAGTTTTAGAGAGGCCGACCATAAACGCGCAGAGCAGCGCGATCAGCCATTGGTTACCACTTAAATTCACTTAGGAGACGGCTCCCAGCTTCACGGGCAGCCCGGTGCGCGCCGATTCGTATACAGCCAGGATGATCTCTAGAGGCTTGCGTCCGGCGCGTCCATCGATTAATGGCGTTCCATCGGTGCGGACGGCATGTAAAAAGTCTTCGATCTGCGCCCGGTGGGCGTCGCCCCAGACCGCGCCGGGGTCGGCGGCCGTCGAGCGCTCCGCCGCCGCGTGGACCACCGACGCGGACCCGCCCTGCGCCACGGACAGCGCATGCGAGGCGACGGCGTCGCTCAGATGCGTGTCGCCTTTTTTCAGCGTCATGGAGCGCAGGGTGTCCGCTTCGATCGTCGCCGAACCTTCCGTCCCAATCACATCGATGCGCACGGGCATGCCGGGATAGGCGCAGGTGGTCGCCGTCAGCGTTCCCACGGCGCCGCCGGTGAAGGTCAGCGCCGCCACGGCGATGTCCTCCACCTCAATTCGGTCATGCCCCGACGTGCGAATATGAGCGTAGACCGACTCGACATCGCCCGCGAGCCATTGCAGCAGATCCACGGTATGCACGCCCTGGTTCATCAAGGTGCCGCCGCCGTCCATCGCCCAGGTGCCGCGCCAATTGCCCGAGTCGTAATATTCTTGAGTACGCCACCACTTGACGGCGGCGTCTGCGAGGACGATCTTTCCCAACTGTCCATTACCCAGCGCGGCTTTCAAGAATTGCGTGGCGTGATCGAACCGGTGCTGGCTGATTACCGTGAGCTTTTTACCCGTCTCATCGGCGGCGGCAATCATTCGGTCGCACGCCTCCAGCGAGATGTCCATCGGCTTCTCAACGATCACATGCTTGCCCGCGTGCAGCGCCGCCACTGCAATATCCGCATGCGTCCCCGACGGCGTGCAGATTGCGACGACATCGACCATTGGGTCTCCGAGCAGATCGTCGAGCTTGGTGTAGACCCCC
This sequence comes from Capsulimonas sp., assembly GCF_039929585.1. Lineage (NCBI taxonomy): Bacteria > Bacillati > Armatimonadota > Armatimonadia > Capsulimonadales > Capsulimonadaceae > Capsulimonas > Capsulimonas sp. The sequence goes on along the minus strand of NZ_JBDSQY010000141.1, from coordinate 8,120 downwards.
TGAATATCAAACTGGGCCGCCATGGCGTACGCGCGATCCTCCACCGTGTCCAAAAGCGCATGGACGTGCACATTGTCGATCTGCCGCAGGGCGCCGATATGAGTCGGACCGATGGTGCCGCAGCCGATCACGGCAAAATTCAAAACTTCCTCACTGACGCCAGACATATTGCAATACTCCTTCCGGCGGCGTGGCCGACATGGCCCATAGTTCCACTCACGTTGGCCGTCTTCCTTCGTGACGTCTGTTGTGGTTGCTGACCATACGAATACGCATCTATCTCTCAAAAACTCGTGAAATCGCGGATCGAATTCCGGAACCTTTCCAGCCGATAGTATAGTAATCAATGGCGAGACGGATGACGGAGTCGGGAGATCGATCCACTTATGGCCAAAGCAACCACGCCTCAGTTATCCGTGACCATGCACCCCGCAGGGCGCGTGCTGGTCATCCGGTCGTCCTGCGCCATCGATGGTTCAGCCCCTTCGCCCGAGCATATTACCCACTACGCCGCCGCCGAACACGCTCGCTACGTTCTTCTGGACGCCACCTCGGCTCCCTACACGGACACCGACGGTTTGCGCTGGCTGCTGCGCCTGCGCGATCAGCCGACGCCCGTTCGCATCGCCGCCCGCAAGGGCGGACGGATTTGGCGCGCGCTTCAGATGATGGAACTGGAGTTCAGCGTGTTCGATTCCGTGCAGCACGCCTGGAAAACACCCTGGATGAAGACCGCGCAGGGTTAGCCGCCAGCGTCATTTTGCGCGCTCTGCAGAACCTGGCGAGTAGGCATGTTTGGCGCCATTCTCCTTGACTTCCAACTCCCCCAATCGGTATACTAGGCCCAATACAGCCACGGAGGCCTGGTCTTTATGCTTTCTCAGCGCGCTCTCGGCGCAGCGCCGTCGCCCACGCTCGCCATTACCGCCAAGGCAAACGCCTTGAAGGCGGAAGGGGTCGATGTCGTCAGCTTCGGCGCCGGCGAACCCGATTTCGATACCCCCGCTCACGTCAAGGACGCCGCCATCGCGGCTCTGGGCGCCGGCGACACCAAGTACACGGCGTCCAGCGGCACCGTCGCCCTTAAGGACGCCATCATCGCGAAGCTGAAGCGTGACAACGATCTCACCTACAGCCGCGCGGAAATCTTAGTGTCCGTCGGCGCCAAGCACTCCATCTACAATCTGATGCAGGCGATCCTCGATCCGGGCGACGAAGTCATTATCCCGACGCCTTACTGGGTTTCGTATCCCGAACAGGTGAAGCTGGCCGACGGCGTTCCCGTATTCGTGGAAACCGACGAGACCACGGGCTTTTTGGCGACCGCCGCGCTGATCGAAGAGAAGCTGACGGCGAAGACGAAGCTTGTCATCATCAACTCGCCCAGCAACCCCACGGGCGCCGTGTATACGCCGCAGGCGCTGCGCGAGATCTCCGACCTGTGCGTGTCGCGCGGCGTTTACTTGATGTCCGATGAGATCTACGAGAAGATTATCTATCCTGGCAACACCTTTGTGTCGCCCGCGTCGTTCAGCCCCGAGGCCTATAAGCTGACGATCACGATCAACGGCTTTTCCAAGGCGCACTCCATGACCGGGTGGCGCCTCGGATACGCGGCTGGAGACGCCAAGATCATTTCGGCGATGTCGCGCATTCAGGACCAGAGCACCTCGAACCCCGTTTCGTTCGCGCAGGCGGGAGGCGTCGTGGCGCTGAATGCTCCGCAGGATTCTGTGGAGACGATGCGCGTCGCCTTTGAAGAACGGCGCAACTACATCGTCGCCGCTCTGAACGATATTCCCGGCTTCAAGTGTCTCAGCCCCGGCGGCGCGTTCTACGTCTTCCCGAACGTATCGGCGCTGTATGGCAAGAGCTGGAAAACGGCGGATGGCGCATTGAAGACGATCAACAGTTCAGACGATTTCGCCGAGTATCTGCTGACCGCTAAGGGCGTTGCGGTTGTCCCCGGCTCGGGCTTTGGCGCGGACGGCAACATTCGATTGTCCTACGCCACGAGTATGAAGAATATCGAGAAGGGCGTCGCGCGCATCGCCGAGGCTGTGGGCGAACTGCAATGATGTCGTCGACCGAGGAGCTTCGCAAGGAGGCGCTCGCACGCAAGCTGCCGATCACGGATATGGCGAAGCTGCGCCAGGCGCTGACGCACAAATCGTTGGTGCCGGAAAAGCCGCTCGACAGCAACGAACGTCTGGAGTTCCTCGGCGATTCCGTTCTGGGTCTCGTCATCAACGAATATCTCTATTCGGCGTTCCCGGAGAAAAAAGAGGGCGAGCTGGCGAAGGCGAAGGCGCTGATCGTCTGCCAGTCCGCACTCGCGGAAGCAGCGCGGCGCATCGATCTCGTGGCGCTGCTGCGGATCGGTCGGGCCGAGGAGTCCACGGGCGGGCGCAATCGGTCCAGTCTGATCTCCGACGCCTTTGAAGCCGTGGTCGCCGTGGTGTACCTGGAGCGTGGATACGAGCCGGCGCGGGACTTCGTGATTTCGTGCCTGCGCTTTCAGATCGACGCCATCAACCGCACGAGCGACTGGCGGGACGCTAAGACGGCCCTTCAGGAAGTTCGCCAGGCGCGGCGTCTGCCCGGCCCCGTTTACCGGGTGGCCGACGAGCAGGGGATGCCGCACGACCGGACATTCGTCGTGGAAGTACTGCTGGACAACGTCGTGGTCGGTTCCGGAGTCGGGAAGAGCAAGCGCGAAGCAGAGTTCGCCGCCGCGGACGTCGCGCTGATTTTGCTGCGCGACAGCGGGCAGATAGGATCGGAATGGACACGTCCGCAGAAATAGGGGTCTTCGGCGGCAGCGGCTTTTACGCGCTGTCCGAGACCGAGCCCCAAGAAGTCACGATCGAGACGCCATACGGCGCGCCGAGCGATACGATCACCCTGACGACCATCGCCGGCAAACGCGTCGCGTTCCTGCCCCGGCATGGCCGCAAGCATCAATTTCCTCCGCACAAAATTCCTTATCAGGCCAATCTCTGGGCGTTCCATCAGCTGGGCGTTACGCGCGTTATCGCGCCAAACGCCGTTGGGTCGCTCCAGGCGCACATCGAACCCGGACACTTTGTCATCAACGACCAGTTCGTCGATCGTACGAGCGGTCGCGCTGATACGTTCTGTGATGGCCCGGAGACGACACACGTTTCCACGGCGCATCCGTACTGCCCTCATCTGCGCACCGCCGCCATCCAGGCGACGCGCGGGGAGGGTGTTCCCGTGCATGACGGCGGAACGAGTGTCATCATTCAAGGTCCACGCTTTTCCACACGCGCCGAGAGCGAATGGTTCTCCCGGATGGGCTGGGATATCATCAACATGACCCAGTATCCCGAAGCGGCTCTGGCGCGTGAACTGGCGATGTGCTATGTCAATATCTCTTTAGTGACGGACTACGACGCCGGCGTGGTCGTGGACTCTGGGCATGTCGAAGTCACCAATGTTTTGGAAGTACTACGGCAAAATACGGAGAACGTTAAGAAGGTAATCCAGTCGATGCTGGAAGCTCTGCCGAGTGACCGTCGCTGTGACTGCGCCGACGCGCTGAAACACGCACGGATGTAACGACATTTCATCGAATTTTATGATAGCGGAGATCCTATGAAAGCACTTATCCTGGCCGCCGGCCGAGGCACGCGCCTCGGCGTCTTGACGGAAAATCGTCCCAAGCCCATGCTGCCGATCGCCGGCACTCCGATGATCGAGCGGATCATGACGAGCCTGAATGAGCAAGCCGGCATTACCGAGTTTGTCTTGATTACCGGCTATCTCTCCCAGGTGCTGGAAGAGTATTTTGGCGACGGTTCGAATTGGGGCTGGCGCGTGGAGTACGTTCACCAGGAAGTTCCGCGCGGCGTGAGCGACGCCGTGAACACCGCCAGCGCGGCGCTCTCGGATGCTCCGTTCTTCATGACTTACGGGGACATCATGCTTGATCCCGCCAACTACGGCGCGGCTGTCGCTGAGTTCGCCCATGCAAACGCCGATGGCAAGAACTGCAAAGCGATTGTGGGTCTGAACTGGGTCGACGATCCTTATCGCGGCTCGGCCGTCTATTTGGATGAGACCTATCGCATCGAAAGAATTCAGGAGAAGCCGGAAAAGGGGACCGCGACCACCCACTGGAACAGCGCCGGCCTCTTTGTGTTCGATCCACTGATCTTCGAATTTACGTCCAAAATCCAGCCGTCGGCGCGCGGCGAGTATGAACTGCCGGACGCCATCTCCGCGATGATCTCGGGTGGGCACTACGTGCAGGGACTTCCTTTGACGGGCGACTGGCGCGATGTGGGTACCCCCGAGGACTACGCGGCGATCAACGACGAATTCGGAGTGAAAAAGTAATGACAGTCGTGAGCAAAGCTCAGGAAACCTACGCCAAGCAGTTCGGCGAGGCCCCGAAGTTCGGGGCCTTCGCGCCGGGCCGCGTCGAGATTATGGGGAACCATACCGATTATAATGGCGGTTTCGTACTTCCCGCAGCCCTCGACAAGGGGACGGCCATTGTTGGGGCCTCGACCGGAACGGACGAAGTTGTGCTGATGGCGGCGGACTTCGGCCGCATCGCGACCTTCTCGGTCTCCGATCTTCAGCGCGATCCTCAGAACACCTGGGCCGATTACGTGATGGGCGTCGTGAGCATGCTCCAGCAGGACGGCGTCTCCATCGGCGGTTTCAAAGCCGTCATCGCCAGCGATGTCCCCGCTGGGGCCGGCTTGTCTTCATCCGCCGCGCTCGAAGTCTCGACGGCGTTTTTCCTGCGCCAGCTTTTCCCTTACGACCGCGAGCCGATGCAGATCGCGCGCCTGTGCCAGCGCGCCGAGAACGAGTATGTGGGCGTCGCCTGCGGCATTCTCGACCAGTTCTCGTCTGTCTTTGGCAAGCAAGACAGCCTGCTCTTTTTAGATTGTCTTAGCTTGGAGCACGGCGCCGTCAAGATGGGCCGCAGCGACATCGCGGTTGTGATTTGCGACTCGATGGCGAAGCACGCCCTGACCGGCGGCGACTACAACACTCGCCGCGCCGAGTGCATGGCCGCCGCCGCCCACTTCGGCAAAGAACTCCTGCGTGAAGTCGATTGGGACGAATTTGTCGCGCGGGAATTTGAGCTTCCCGAAAACCAGCGCAAGCGCGCCCGTCACGTCTTGGCCGAAGACAAGCGCGTTTTGGCGATGCGTGACGCCATCCAGGGCGTGGATACCGACCCGATCAAGCGCCTTCTTATCGAAGGTCACGAATCCTGCCGCGATCTGTTCGAGAACTCGACCCCCGAGATCGACTTCCTCGCCGCCGCCGCCATCGAGATTGAAGGCTGCTACGGCGCGAAGCTCACCGGCGGCGGCTGGGGCGGCTGCACTGTCAACCTCGTCCAGGTCGAAGCCGTGCCGGACTTCTGCGCCAAGCTGTCGGAGCGCTACACAAGCGAGCTTGGCAAGACGGCGCAGATTTATCCATGCCGCGCATCGGCGGGGGCGCAAGTGCTGGAGCTGTAGTGCCCCTCTGCTATTACGTTACCGGTCACGGCTTTGGCCACGCCATTCGAACCGCTCAAATCTTGAAGGCGCTGCCGCGTGAGCTGGACATCATCGTCCGGACCACGGCCGCGCCTTCGGTATTTCGTGAGGAGCTTCCGGATCGTTCTCTTCGTTTTCTCCCTGCCGAGTTCGACTGCGGCAGTCTGCAAAGCGACAGTGTGACGACTCTCGCTCGCCAAACTCTCGATCGATATCGTGAGATTGAGCAGCGTAATTACGCTGCTCTCTCCGAAGAAATCGCGTTTCTAAAACGCGAAGGCGTTACCTGCGTCGTTTCGGACATTCCCTCATTTCCACTGCGCGTCGCGCAAGCCGCCGGCATTCCCAGTGTCGCGATTACCAACTTTACCTGGCATGATATCTATACAGAATACGTGGAGACGGATGAAGACCAGGCGCTGCTGGATCGAATGGGCCTCGAATACCGTACGGCGACCGTCGCGCTGATTACGCCGCTGGCGACGTCGGCGGTCGAGGATGTCTTCACGAATGTCGAGCACATTCCATTGGTGGCGCGTCGCGGCGACAATGTGCGGGCCGAACTTCGGGCGTCGCTGAGATGTGAGACGCCGCATATGGCGCTGCTTTACTTCGGTGTTTGGGGATTGGATTTGAATTGGGACGCACTCGCTAAGTATCGCGACTGGACGTTCCTAACATTCGACACCCCGCCGCACGCCATCGCCAATGTCCAGACGATTTCGACGGAGCAATGGCGTTACGCCGATATCGCGGCCACGGTCGATCTGGTGATTACTAAGCCGGGCTATGGAACTGTCACCGAGTGCATCGCCAATTCCGTGCCGCTAATGTACATCCCGCGTCAGGGGTTTGTCGAAGCGGCGGCGCTGGAGCGAGGAATGGCGCCATGGGGTGGGGGCGTCAGAATCGAGAGCGAGCGATTTTTGACCGGAGATTGGGGCGAGACGCTGGCGGCGGCGCTGGCCGCGCGGCTCAATCCAGAAGTGTATCGGACCGACGGCGCCGCAGTCGTGGCCAAGCGATTGGCCCAATGGCTGTAAGGGATGCTATTGAAGCTGGTGTTTGCTCTGGAATTGCGGTCTCGCCTGTTCGCTTCCCGAACTCTTCGTTGAAACTCCATCTCCTGATATGCTATACTAGTCCGTGATTTTTGAAGCGCAGAGCGGCGTGAAGTACGCGATCGTCGGTCCCACGGGGATCGGCAAAACGGCGGCGGCGGTATGTTTGGCGCAGTCGATCGGTGCGGAAATTATTTCCGCCGACTCGATGCAGGTGTACCGGCATATGGATGTGGGGACCGCCAAGCCGACGCCGGATGAGCTGGAGCGCGCGCGTTTCCATCTGGTCGATGTGGCGGAGCCGGACCAAGAGTGGACGCTGGCGGATTTTCAGAATGCGGCGGAAGCGAAGCGCAATGAGATTTTGGGCCGTGGCAAGCTGCCCTTGATCGTGGGCGGGACCGGGCTTTACGTTCGCGCGATCACCAGTCAGCTGGACATTCCCACCGTGGCGCCCGATGAAGAGTTTCGGGCGGCGAAGCGCGCATTCGCCGAGGAGCAGGGGAATGACGCGCTGCATGCGGAACTGGCGACGATCGATCCTACGGCGGCGGCGCGTATTCATGTGAACGATGTCAAACGGATCGTGCGCGCCTTAGAGGTCTTTCACGTGCAGGGCGAAACGATTAGCGACCTGCACGCGAGAAATCAGGAAACGGCAAGGCACGATCCGGTCGTGATTGTCGGTATGAACTATAGGGATCGACGGGCGCTTTACGCCCGGATCGATGCGCGCGTCGATCAAATGATCCAAAACGGTTTCGAAGGCGAGGTCCGCACTCTGCTGGATCGTGGGTACACTCCTGATCTCAAGCCGATGCAGGCGCTCGGGTATCGCCATATGGTCCGATACCTTGCCGGGGAAACCAATCTCGAGAACGCGGTGTTGGAAATGAAACAAGACACGCGCCATTTTGCCCGTCGCCAGCTCATCTGGTTCCGCGGCGATGCGCGCGTGCAGTGGATTGAAGTCGATGGCCTGAGCGCGGGCGAAGTCGCCGGCCAGATAGAAGCAATCTTCCAGAACACCGTTTTGTAAAAAGGGGCCAAGTGCACTCATGAACAAGCCACAGTTGAACCTTCAGGATACCTTTCTGAACCATGCGCGTAAGGAAAACGTCCCAGTTACCATTTATCTCGTCAACAGCGTCCAGCTGCGTGGCAACGTGCGCGGCTTCGACAGCTTCACGATCCTGCTCGACACGCCCGGCAAACCGCCGCAGCTCGTCTATAAGCACTCCGTGACGAGCATTGTGCCGATGCGTCCGATCCAGAACCTTTTCGCGGATCTGATGCGGGACAATGCCGTGCACGCCCCGACACACGCGCTGCCCGCGCCTGCGATCAACGGTCCGGCCCCAACGCCCGCGCCTGCCGACCAAGCGCCGCTGCCGCCGAAGCTGGAGCCGATCGCGTAAACCCACCCCGGCGCTTCGCGCCACCCCTCCCATGAAGCTGGGAAGGGTAATTTAGGATTGGTTGTCGCAGGCGGATTTCGTTCGAGAATCTCTTTCCAACCCTTCCCAGC
>NZ_JBDSQY010000140.1:0-1770 GCF_039929585.1 Capsulimonas sp. | reverse complement strand
CGAATGAATTCGCGGCTAAAAGTACGATCACCCGCCTTCGCGGGTTCAGAGTCTTGTTTCGCAGGTGTGATTGAATACACCTTAGGATTGTGATGTGCCTTCGCCTATTTCTGAACCCACGAAGGTGGGTGACCGTACTCGCAGGCGCGAATTCATTCGCCAGCCTCTTTGGCGCGAATCGCGCAATTTAATTGACAAAATTCATAAGCGCCGGGGGAATAGCGACTAACAGCAAATAAGCCCCTACGCCGTCGGCGACTCGGCTGGGTCGACGAAGGCGTCGATCTGGGTGATTTCCATCTGGCTTAGTCGGAACTCGCCGGCGCCGATGATGCCCGCGATCTGGTCCGGGCGGCGAGCCCCGACGATGGCGGCGGTGACGACGGTGTCGCGCAGGGTCCAGGCGATGGCGACTTCGCCGGGCGTGCGGCCGTGGTCGGAGCCGATCTCGCGCAGAAGCTCGACGAGCTCTAAATTGCTCGACAGATTCGGCTCCTGGAAGTCCGCGTTGCGGCTGCGCCAGTCGTCCGCCGGAAGGCTTGCCGCGCGCTCTTTGGTGAACGCGCCGCTGAGCAGCCCTGAATGCATGGGCGAGTAGGCAAGGACACCGATGTTGTTCTCGGCGGCGTATGGCAGAACGTCGTTCTCGATCTCGCGCGCCAGCAGGGAGTAGGGTGGCTGGAGTGAGGTGATGGGGGCGATCGCCTGCGCGCGCTTCATTTGTGCGGCGCTGAAATTGGAGACGCCGATCCAGCGGACTTTGCCTTCCGCTTTCAGTTCATTGAGCGTTGTCCAGCCTTCTTCGATGTCTTCGTCGGGCTGCGGCCAGTGGATCTGGTAGAGGTCGATCACATCCGTTTGCAGACGCTTCAGACTGCCTTCGACCTCACGGCGCAGGGAGTCTGCCTTGAGACTGCCGCTGACCTTGCCGCTCTCGTCCCACACCCGCTCGCACTTGGTGAAGACATAGGGCTTCTGGCTCAACCCTTGGAGGGCCTTGGCGACAATCTCTTCCGAGTGTCCGAGCCCGTAGACGGCGGCGGTGTCGATCCAGTTGATTCCGGCGTCCAAAGCGGCGTGGATCGCCCCCACGGATTCATTGTCGTCCTGTTCACCCCAAGCGAACGCCCAGCCCGCGCCGCCGATGGCCCACGCGCCGAAGCCGATGGGGGTTATCTCTAAGTCGCTGTTTCCCAGCCGACGTGTTTGCATATGCACGATCTCCTTGATAAGGTCTGGCTCCATCTTACCCAGAACTGCCGCGAAGCCGTCGGCCGGCGCGGTTTTGGGTATGATAGGGCCATATGCAGACCAAACCACTTTCTCTCACTCACCTCGTTCGACGACCCATACAGCCGTCGGCGGACGGCGCCGCGCCGCCGCTTCTTGTCCTTGCTCATGGCTATGGCAGCAACGAACAGGACTTGATGGGCTTGGCGAGTTACTTCGACCCAAGATTGATGATCGTCAGCGTGCGCGCGCCGCGCGCCATGGGGCAGGGGAGTTACGCCTGGTTCGATTTGGTGTTTACGCCGGAAGGAGTCAAGGCCGACCCGGAACAGGCGGCGGAGGCGCTCACGACTCTGACGGGTTTTCTTCAGGAACTGCCGGACGCCTATGAGCACGATCCCAGTCGCGTTCTCCTCGGCGGCTTCAGTCAGGGCGCTATTCTGAGCCTGGGCGTGCTGCTGTATCAGCCCCAGTCCGTCGGCGGGGTGATCGCCCTCAGCGCGCGCCTTTGGCCGGACGCCGCCGCCCATGCCGACCGTG
>NZ_JBDSQY010000139.1:0-5608 GCF_039929585.1 Capsulimonas sp. | reverse complement strand
CCGCAAGACGCCCTATGAGGCGACAGTCGAATGGTACGGGAAACGGCCCGACCTATTTAACCAGGAGCCTACCCAGTTCCGAACGCGTCACAGTTGTTCACAATGTGATGAGACTTGACATATAATCACTATGTGTACTCTCGCACGATTTACCTTCATGAATTTTACATGAAAATTTTCGCGTGTCTGCCGCCAGGGCGGCAGACACGCGAAATAGGGATAAAAGCCGCTCCATTAATGGGAGCGGCTTTTCTCATCTCAGTATCGATCATCGGGCGCCATAAGCAGCGCCAGCATACGTTCGGGATCGTCCAGAAACATCTTGGTGACTTGATAATGCTCAGTCTCCCGGTACTCGGTCCGTGCAATCCCCTCAGCGGAAAACTGCAAAATCGAAGCATTGGGGTAAGCCATCAAAATGGGCGAGTGGGTGGCGATGATAAACTGCGAGCCTTGCTGAAGAAGTTCGTGCATCCGACGCAGCAACGCCAGCTGCCGCTGCGGGGAAAGCGCGGCCTCAGGTTCGTCCAGCAGGTAAAGTCCACCGCCACCGAAACGGTGAACGAGCAGCGCCATGAACGATTCTCCGTGGGACTGTTCGTGGAGGGATTTGCCTCCGTAGGAATCGATCACTGGCGGTGGCTTGTATTTATCTTCTAGCTCGTCCTCATCCAGTCGCTCGATTTCCGTAGCCACCGTGAAGAAGCTTTCGGCGCGAAGGAAGTAGGAATCTCGCGGGGAGCTTATTCCTTTGACCAGTGTCAGACAATCGCCCAGGCTGGAATGAGAAGTGCGTGTGGAGTAATTGAAGTTGCGCCCGCCGCCCTCAGGGTTAAACCCGGCGGCGACGGCGATGGCTTCTAAAAGCGTAGACTTGCCCGTTCCATTATCGCCAATGAGAAACGTAACTTGTGGATGAAGCTTGAGGCGTGACAACGAACGGATCGGCGGCAGGGAGTAGGGATACGAATCGAACGAGGTAACGCGGTCACGGTTGAGAATCAATTCGTGAACGAACGGACCTTTGGCGTCACGATTCTTCTTCATGTCCTATTGTAACATGAAACCATAAACCATCGGAGGCGACGGCAGGCGAAATTAATACCCCTTCACCAGCCTCTGGAAGTTCTCGCGGTCAATTGCCCGCGTGGCGGCTTCTTCGTAGGTGACCGTCCCGGAGCGGTGCAGTTCGGCGAGCATGCGGTCCATGGACTGCATGCCGTATTGCTGGCCGGTTTCGATGACGGAGTTGATCTGGTACGTTTTGCCTTCGCGGATCAAGTTTCGCAGGGCGCTGGTGGCGATCATGATTTCGATGGCGGCGACGCGGCCGCCGCCGATCTTGGGGAGAAGCTGCTGGGCGACGACGGCTTCAATGCTGGTCGAAAGCTGGATGCGGATCTGATCCTGCTGATGCGCGGGGAAGACGTCGACGATGCGGTCGATGGTGGCCGGCGCGGAGCGGGTGTGCAGCGTCGCGAACACCAAGTGTCCGGTTTCGGCGAGCGTGATGGCGGCGGAAATCGTTTCCAGGTCGCGCATTTCGCCGACGAGGATCACGTCCGGGTCTTCGCGCAGGGCGGCGCGCAGGGCGTTGTTGAAGGAGATGGTGTCGCCGCCGAGCTCGCGCTGGTTCACCATGCTCTTCTTGTGAAGATGCAAATACTCAATCGGATCTTCGATCGTCAGGATGTGCGAGTCGCGCTCCGTGTTGATGATGTCGATGATGCTGGCGATGGTGGTGGATTTTCCCGATCCGGTCGGACCGGTCACCAGCACCAGGCCGGAGTGCTTGCGCGTCAGTTCCCGAATGACAGGCGGAAGCTTCAGCTGCTCCATGCTGGGAATCTTGTTCGGAATGACGCGCATGGCGCAGGCCACCGAACCGCGCTGGCGGTAGACGTTGAAGCGGAAGCGCCCGACATTGGGGACGCCGTAGGAAAAGTCGAGTTCATGCGTGCGCTCGTAGACCGCGATCTGTTCCGTGCTCAGGATGTCGTAGACGATCCGCTGGATCTCGCGCGGCGCGCCCCGATCGTACGGCAGCGGAGTGACACGTCCGTCCTTGCGCACCATCGGCGGCAGACCGGTGGTCAGGTGCAGGTCCGAGGCGCCGTACTCCACGGTTCGCTGAAGCAGTTCGCTGATATGAGTTTCGGAAAGACTGGTCACCGCCTCCACCGGAGCGCCGTGGTCGGCGGCGCCGCCACTCTGATCGGCGATGGGGCGTGCGGTTGGCGCAAGCAGATCATCGAGTTCGTCCCCGACTGTGCGCGGCGCGGGGGCGGCGGGCGGCTTGGGAGCGTAGTCGTCAATGGAGTTGGATTGAATGCTGGTCGCATCGGAAAGACGCCGCAGGTCGGAGCCCAAAAATCCCATGCCGGCGGGGGAGTCGGCGTCGTCGGCGGAGCCGCCCGCCGTGAATCCTGTGGAGGACGCCACGGGAGCGGGGGCGTTCTTTTTGACGTCCTTCAAATAAAGCAGGGGCGTTTCTCCCGCCTGCTTGGCGCGCTTTTCCGCTTCTTCGGCTTCGGCGCGGGCGGCGAGCAGGAAGTCGATGCTGTTCGTGGACTCCTGGATCTGAGACAGAAAATCGAAGTCCTCGGCGGGTGCGGCGGCGGGCGGCGCGGGTTTCGCAGCGGCCGGTTCGATCGGATTGAGCGGGAGCAGGTCTCCGTTATTGACAATCATATAAATGCTTCTCTATCGGTTCTTTGCGTTCTTATCCGGCGTAAATCACGCGCAGGGACTCTTCGAGGGTCGTCATGCCGAGCAGGATCTTCTCCATGGCGTCATCCTTCAAGGTCCGCATACCGCCCTCAATCGCCGCCTCGCGGATGGCGTACGATGAGGAGCGAGCCAGGATCAACTCGCGGACTTTATCGGTGACAGGCATGAGTTCGTAGACGCCGATGCGGCCTTTGTAGCCGCTGCCCTTGCAGTTGTCACAGCCGCGTCCCCGGTAGAAAGTGACATCGCCTTTGTCCAGTAGGTCCAGGTTCATTCCCAGGCGCTTGATGGCGTCCTTGGGCGGCGCGTACTGTTCTTTGCACTTGGAACAGACGGTGCGCAGCAGGCGCTGGGCGAGCACGCCGACGACGGAGGAGGCGATCAGGAAGCTTTCCACACCCATGTCCAGAAGGCGCGCCACGGCTCCGGGCGCGTCGTTGGTGTGCAGGGTGCTGAGAACCAGGTGACCGGTCAGCGCGGCCTCGATGGCGATCATTGCCGTTTCCTGGTCGCGCATTTCTCCGACCATGATAATATTCGGGTCCTGGCGCAGCATGGAGCGCAGACCGGCGGCGAAGGTCATTCCGGCGCGGACATTGACCATGCTCTGCGTGATGCCCGAAAGCTCGTACTCCACCGGGTCTTCAATCGTCAGAATGTTCTTTTCGCCGGAGTTCAGCTTCGACAGCACCGAGTAAAGGGTGGTGGACTTGCCCGATCCCGTCGGTCCCGTGACCAGGATGATGCCGTAGGTGCGTGAGATCATGCTTTCGAACATGTCGTACGTGTAGGGCAGCAATCCCAATTTGTTCAAGCCGACGGAGATGTTAGACTTGTCCAGAACGCGCATAACGATCTTCTCGCCGAATACGGCGGGAAGGGTGGAGACGCGGAAGTCGTAAGGGCGGCCTTCGATGGTTGCGGAAATGCGGCCGTCCTGCGGCGCGCGCTTTTCGGAGATATCCATCTCGGCCATGATCTTGATACGCGACGTGACCGCCGCCTGCGCTTTTTTGGGCAGGACCATGCCGTCCATCAGAATGCCGTCCACACGATATCGAATGCGAAGACAATCTTTGGCGGGCTCGATATGGATGTCCGACGCCTTTTCTTGAATCCCGCGCGAGATCACCATGTTCGCCAATCGCACAACGGGAGCTTCGCCGGACATCTCCTTGAGCTGTTCGATCGTGATGCCGTCGTCGTTCTTGTGATCGTCGGTCAGCATGATGTCGCCGCCGCCGAGGTCGCGCATCACATCGGTCACGGCGTCCTTGACATTGACTTCCGTGCGGTAATTGTTCGTAATCGCGTTGATGATGTCTTCTTCGGTCGCGATCAGCGGCTCGACTTCCTTGCCGGTAATCAGCCGAATTTCGTCGATGGCGAAGATATCAAGTGGGTTCTTCATCGCCAGTGTCAGCTTCTTTGGGCTGCGCTCGATGGGGATGACCTTGAAGCGGCGGGCGAGTTCCTGCGTGACGGCGGCGAGCACGTCATCCTCGATCTTGACATCCGTCAGGTCGATGTACGGCACGCCCCATTGCTCGCCAAGACAGCGCACGCGGTCGCGTTCGGTGATCAATCCCATGGATACGAGAAGATCGCCGATCTGCTCCTGCGACTTCAGCTGCCGCTGCTTGTCGAGCGCCTGCTGCATCTGATCGGGAGTGACCAGACCGCTGGATACAAAGATATCTCCTAAAACTGCGGATTGCATGAAGTGACTTTCCTAAGAACCGAACGCTGTAGAATACGATACGGACGGGAGTGCGTTCACACGCGCTCTACCTAGTAAAGATTATCGGTTGTTGGGGGGAGGTTCTGTAGACGGAGGGAGGATGTCAGATGTCGCCGGGGCGAAGTCGGGACGAATCTTATTGATTAGGTTTCGGCCCCTCCGCCCCATCCTGGGGTACCGGATTGCGACGAACGCGTTTCCGAGTTCCCCAGGATGGGGTGGAGGGGCCGAAATCCCATGGGTGATCGCGAGGCCTAAACCGTTTCCTTCTGGACACCGACCTTCACGAAGATCACCAGTTCGTTGCGGTTGTGCGTGTGCTGTGTATCTCGGAACAACTGGCCGAAGAACGGCAGGTCGCCCAGGATCGGGACTTTCTGGATGTTCTTGATGTCGGTCTCGCCGATCAGGCCGCCGATGGCGATGGTTTCGCCGTCTTTGACGCGGATCGTGGTGGTCGCTTCGCGGTTCGAGATCTGCGGCAGGCTGCCGCCGCCGGGGACCGCGAGGTATCCGGAGATCGTCGAGACTTCCGGGTGGATATTCAGCGTCACATAGCCGTCGTTGTTGACCTTGCCGGTCACGAAGAGTTTGATGCCGATGTTGACCGAGTCCGTGGTGACGGTCTGGCCGGTCGATGTCTGCGTGATCGACGAAATGTAGCGGACGGTGTCGCCGATGAAGACGGCCGCCTGCTCACCGTCGATGGCGGCGATGTTCGGGTTGGACAGCAGCTTCACGTCCCCACTCTTGATCTTGGCGTCCAGCTTGACCGTTGCGATATTGGACAGCGCCGAACGGCCGATGGTGCCGAACTTCAGAATATTGCCTGGGTACGCAGACGGTGAGCTTGTCCCGTTCAATGCGCCGCCCAGTTCTCCAATCGTTGTCGAAGCACCAGAGAAATCCCAGCCAAGACCGAAATCTTTTTCGTTGGTGAGCTGGACTTCCGTGATCTTCGCCTCATACGTGATTTGCTTCGGCTGCGTGTCCACCTGAGCGATTAACGTTTTGGCGCGGGCGATGTCGCTGTCCGATCCAGTCAGCAGCAGCGCATGGGTCGTGGCTTTGACCGCGACTTTCGTGGAGGTCTGCGCGCCGCCGGAAGGGTCGGGAGCGCCGGCGCCGGGCGCCGCT
>NZ_JBDSQY010000138.1:0-9802 GCF_039929585.1 Capsulimonas sp. | reverse complement strand
ATATGCCCAAGTGAGACACGGAGCATGCCTGTCTCGGAGGAGATCACGATCATGGCGCAATGGATTTTGGGAGCGGCGCTGCTTCTGGGGATTGTGGGAGACGCCTTGTTTCAGGGCGCGGGAGGCGCCGGTCTGAACTGGCTGTTCTTCGCCGTGGCCGCCGCCGGCGCGGCGACGCTGCTGGCGCGGAGTGGCGCGGTAAAGACAGCCCCTGGCGGGCGGCTGCTGATGGGGCTGGCGCTGGCGTTTTCCGCCCTGATGGCGCTGCGGGATTCGGAGGCGCTGCACGCGCTATGCCTGCTGGCGATCGTTGTGGCGACGGCGGGCGCGGTCTCGTCTCAAGAGGGATGGCGCGCTTTCAAAACAGGGTTTCTGGAATATGCGAAGAGCGTCGCGAAGCTGGCCGTCGCCGGCTTTATCGGGCCCGCCCGTTTTCCCAGAGAGGCGATCGTACCCGCCGAGGGCGCCGAAAAGCGGTGGAACGCCGCGCCGGGCGTGGGCCGCGGCCTGCTGATCGTCTCGCCCCTATTTTTCATCTTCTTATGTCTGCTAATGGCAGCCGATCCGGCCTACCAATATTCGGTGCGGCATTTATTCGACTGGGATATCTCGACACTCGCCCTGCGCCTGCTGATCGTCGCGGTCATCGCCTGGTGCGCGGCCGGCATTCTGCACCGCGCCCTGCAAAGCGCCGCCGCCCCCGTGGAATCCCCTGTCCATGCGCCGCTGCAGGCGCTGGGCCTGCCTGAAGTCGTGACCATCCTCGCGGCGATCGACTTGCTGTTTCTGAGCTTCGTCGCCGTGCAGGCGCGCTACGCCTTCGGCGGCCCCGCGCTGTTCAAGGCAACCACAGGACTGACCTTCGCTGAGTACGCACGCGGCGGCTTCTTCGAGCTGCTGGCGGTCGCGGCGATTGTCCTTCCCGTCCTGCTCTTCCTGCACTGGTCGATGGACCGCGCGACGCCGCGCGGCGAAAGCCCCTTCCGATGGCTCGCCGCCGTCCAGGTTGCGCTTCTCTTTGTGATGCTCGCCAGCGCCTTCCGGCGCATGGGGCTTTACGAAGATGCTTACGGCCTGACGGAACTGAGACTTTATGTGATGGCGACGATCGTCTGGCTCGCCGTCGTCTTCGCCTGGTTTGGCCTGACCGTGCTGCGCGGCCGACGCGAGCTTTTCGCGGGAGGGGCTGTCGCGGCGGCCGCCATCGGCATCGCGATCCTTGAAGGACTGAATCCGGACGCGCTGATCGCCCGCGCTAACCTTGCTCACGCCCAAAGCGCCCACCAGTTCGATGGCTGCTATGCATCCTCGCTCGGCGCAGACGCCGTCCCCCCGCTCGTCGCCGCCCTCCCTGCCCTGCCGCCCGCCGACGCCGCCATCGTCGCCTCCCAGCTGCTCAAACACTGGACCCCGCCCACGCACATCGATTGGCGCAGCTGGACAGTGGGACGCGCGCAGGCATGGAACGCGGTTGAGAGCAACAAGCCCCAGATGACGGCGCTTGCGATGGCCGCCCCGGCGGATGCATGTTCGGCGAAGGATTATGAGGATTGATTTCAATGCCGTGCGTCCCTATTCCCCCGGCGCTTTAGCGCGCTTTCCCCTTTTTCCCAACAAGCCGCTGCGCGGGGGAAAAGGGGTGCTCATAACTGTAGTCCTTGCACGCTCGACAAGTAGGTGTGAAGAAGATTTTGCATCGGTTACAAAACTGTCTCCTCACGGCCATGTGACGAGTGAATGGAACTCAATGATTAGCACCCCTTTTACCCTGCGAAGCAGCTTGTTGGGAAAAAGGGGGAAGCGCGCTAAAGCGCCGGGGGAATAGGGACTGCCGCGAACGGATGTTCACCACACTCTCTTCACAAAGCTGACGACAATGTCGGCGACCGAGTGGGCGACGCCGCCGAGGATCAGGCCGACGACGATCCATAGGGTCCAGGTGGGATGAGCGAACGTCCAGGTGAGGGTATGCGACCAGACATCGGTCATGATGGCGTTTCGGTCCACGGGGATTCCCTTGCGGACGAGCAGCCAGAGGATGCAGCGGATGGTTGCCCAAAGCATGAAGAGGAAGTAGGCGACGCGGATCAAGGGGCCGACGGCGATTCCGTGCGACACCCAGGAGCGGTGTGGGACCAGGGTCTTGTAGGGCCACCACAGAAAACGCAGGGCGCCCCAGCGCTTGTAGGCGACGCTCTGGGTGTCGAGGTCATCGGACAGCCAGAGGCCGGAGAAGATATACGCCCCCAGGGTCAATATCAGCGGCGTGACGTCCGCTGACGGGCAATAGAGATACCACACCGGTACGGCGGCGGCCGCCGTGACGAGCGTGATCTTGTCGTGCACTTTCCCACTGGGCAACGGAATGAACTTTCTTGCGGTTCGGCGAGGCCCAAAATCCACGGGCGAAATAATGCGAAATCAATAACCTGCGATCGGAATTAACGGCCGAACTTCCGGTCCAGATCCGAGTTCGCCAGCTCCACGATGATCGGACGGCCATGCGGGCAGGTGTACGGGTTATCGGATTTCAAAAGATCGGCGACTAAGGCGTTCATCTCTTCGAAGGTCAGAGGATCGCCCGCTTTCACGGCCATTTTGCAGCTGGCCGTAATCAAGACTTCCTCGGCGGGCAGCATGAGGCGCCGCGAGGTCGTCTTCTCGACCAGTTCATCCACGATCTCACGCAGCACTTGCTCGGGACCGCCCTGCGCCTTGATGTGCTTTTGGGCGACCGACGCCGGCACGGAACGCACTAAGTAGGAATCGCCGCCGAACGGCTCCAGCTCAAAGCCCGCCCGGCGCAGATCCTCCAAACGGTTCTCCACCACCATCGCCTCGCGTTTACTGAGTTCCAGTGTGAACGGGATTATCAATTGCTGGACCGGCACGCCGGCGCCAGCGCCCTCGGCCCCAGCGATTAATTTTTCGTACAGCACACGCTCATGCGCGATATGCTGATCGATCAAGACCAGGGCGTGGTCGGTCTGCGCCACGATGTACATATTGCGCGACTGCGCCAGCACGCGCAGTGAGCCGAGGTTGTGGTTCCGGTAATCGCCGCCGGTGGCGCTCCCGACGCCGTCCACGCTCTGGACAGAGACCTGGCTTTCGGACGGAGCGTCGCCGTCCTCGCGCGCAAACTCCGTCTGCTCCAGCATCTCCGGCGAATCCAGAAGCGCCGAGCGATCCCCTGCTTCGGGGGCGTCGAGAAGCGCCGCGCCCTCCTGCACTCGGTCGGAAGGAGAAGCGGGACGCACGGCGTACTGCGCGCCATTGCCCGCTCCGCCGTTCACCGGGCGGGCGCCGTAACCGGCGGCGTCATCGAACGGATCGGGCTCGCCGTGCGCCTTGCTCAGCAGCGCTTCATGAAACGGCGACTGCGTGACGTCCTGCCGCCGAACATTCACGGGCGGACGTGATGGAACCTGGAACAGCGGCTGCTGATTGTATCCCGAGGACTTGCGCGTCCCCTCACCCGGCGCGGCTTCCTCGCCGCCGCCCGGCGTCATTTTTTGAATGAGCGTTGGGACCAAGCCGCCCGCGAGCAGAGCTTCTTTCACGGCGTGATAGACCGCCGAATAGATCTCGCCCTCTCGGGTAAAGCGCACCTCGGTCTTGGTGGGTGAAACGTTGATGTCCACCTGGCTGGGATCGATGTCGATCATGATGACCGCTGGGGGATATTTGACGCCATGGATCGTCTGGACGCTCTTGTAGCCTTCGTCGAGCGCCCGCGTCACCGCTTTGTTGCGCACAAAGCGGCGGTTGACAAAGCTATGCTGCCACGAACGGGCGTTCTTCAGCGCGGCGGGGCTCGCGATAAATCCCCACACCTGCACTCCCCCAGCCTCGTAATCCATCGGCACGAGATGCCGCGCCGTATCTCGTCCAAAGACCTGCACGCAGGCGTCCATCATCGAACCGCCCCCGCCTGACGAAAACAGCTCGGAATTGTTCTGCTGCAATCGAAACGCGACATGCGGGTAGGCCAGCGCAAACCGCTGCATCAGCTCCACAATATGGTTCGTCTCAGTCTGAGACGTCTTGAGGAATTTGAGGCGAGCCGGAACATTGTAAAATAAATTCTCGACCGTGATACTGGTTCCCGTCCGCGCGCCGACTTCGACCACGCCTTCGAACGCTCCCCCGTTGCAGCGCAGCTCGATCCCCGGCGCATCCGGCTCCTCCGCGTCATCCAGTCGGGTCACGATTGTCATCTGCGAAACCGAGGCGATGCTCGGAAGCGCCTCGCCCCGGAACCCCATCGTCGTGATCTTGAACAAGTCCTCCGCCAGACGGATCTTGGAAGTCGCATGTCTTTGCAGCGACAGCACCGCGTCCTCCTGCGACATACCCGACCCATCATCCGTGACGCGAATCAGGTACTTCCCGCCCTCTTCCAGCTCCACCAAAACCCGCTTCGCGCCGGCGTCCAGCGCATTCTCCACCAGTTCCTTCACCGCCGCCGCCGGGCGCTCGACCACCTCCCCCGCCGCAATCTGGTTCGCAGTCGTGTCGTCGAGAATTTGAATTTTTGGGGTGCTGGACATGGACGTTCTCTTTTTCGAATTTAGATTGGCGCGTGTGGCGTCAATAGAGGCGCTCGCGCGAAAAAGCAAAATCCGGAAAGGCCGCTGAATATTATTTCAGCGGCCTACCTTTCTTATTGAGCGTTCTTTGCGCTCCGGCGACGCAGACCAATGCAACCGAAGAGCGAGACGAAACCGATCATCATCGCGGCAACGCTCGAAGGCTCGGGAGTAGGCGTCAGCAAATATCCATGGTACTGGCCATTGTGGAAGCCCTCGCCTACAATTTGCCCCCGGTCGTTGATATCAGCAGCAAATTCCAGTTTCCAGGTGGGATCAATCCCTCCGACGTTTCGCAAGTCATACATAACGCCATCATGGTAGAAGAAAGCGCTGTCGTAACCATGTACGGCATTGTAGCCCGAGCCAACAACGTCTCCCGCACTATTGATCCCGTATCCATAGCTTTCCTGAAATCCGCCGCCGTTAATATCAGTCATGACTCCGTTGTTGTCAATAAACGCATGATGACTGCCAGCGCCGATCGTGGATGTGCCGACAATGATTCCGGAGTCGTTAACGTCATGTCCCGAGGAAGACGTTCCGCCAAGAGTGCCGAGATCCGTCAGCACGCCATTGTGATACGAAATCGCGTGAAAGTCGCCCGACGCCGTTGTGGCGTATCCGGCAACGAGATCGCTTGAATTCACGTTAACGCCCGCGCTTACGCTGCCGCCAAGAGTTCCAATCGTATGACGAACGGAGCCGTCGTAATACCAGCCGGAATTGGCGTCCGCGCCGACAACATGCCCCTGATCATTGATCCCAAATGCCGCTCCTCTGCCAAGATCATGGAGCGAACCGTCGTACATGAAAGCTTCCGAATAATTGTCAGGTTTCGCAGCAAAGCCCACCACTTGGTTGAGATTGTTGATCCCGAGGGCCTCGCTCGAATTGCCGCCAAATGTCCCGACGTCGTGCAGTGAACCGTTGTAAAAAAAGCCATGCGAACCGCTAGGGCCATACGATGTCCCGGCAACATTTCCGAAGTTGTTGATTTTGTTGCCGCTGCTATAACTATACCCAGGCAAGACGCCGAGATCAGTAAGGGTGTAAGACGGGGCCGCTTGGGCCGCCGGCGCTGCGGACATCAACGCTGCGCCGCTGAAAGCAAGCCCAGCAATCACGGAAGAGCGGAGACGCGAAAACGGCTGCGCATTAGGTCGTAAGGTCATAACATTTCTCCGATGCAAGTACTAAAACTCTAACAATCAACTCTTTACAACACATCCAAGAGACCATACTGTTAGAACTATATTGTACTCTATAATTCCAGATGGTAATGTTATGACCAAATGTATTTCTAATTTTAGTAAATTACTTTATTCAGTGGATACTCCACCAGCCCTTGCGCGCCATTCCGGCGCAGTTCCGGGACGATATGGCGCACAGTCTTCTCGGGAATGATCGTTTCCAGCGCCACCCAGCCGTCTTCCTGAAGCGGGGAGATGGTCGGCTTGCGCAGCGACGAAAGCAGGTTAATGACGGCGTTCAGGTTCTCCATGGAAACGTTCATCTTCAGGCCCACCAGCGTTTCGGCGTCGAGCGCGCCCTGGAGCAGAAGGGCGATGTTTTCGATTTTGCGCTGCTTCCACTCGTCCTGCCAGCTGTCTTTGTTCGCCACTAAGCGGGTCGTGCTTTCTAGAAGCGTGTCGATGATTTTCAGGCCATGCGCGGCAAGCGTGCTGCCAGTCTCGGTGCCCTCGACAATCGCGTCGACCAGGTCCGGGACTTTCACTTCGGTCGCGCCCCAGCTGAACTCGACATGCGCAGTGACGCCGTGCTTCTCTAAGTAACGCTTTGTGACGTTCACGAGCTCGGTCGCAATGCGCTTGCCTTCCAGATCCTTAGGACCGGTGATCGGCGAGTTGTTCGGAACGGCCAGAACCCAGCGGTACGGGCGCGAGGTCGCCTTGGAGTAGATCAGCTCGCTGACTTCGTAAACATCGGCTTCGCTTTCGACCACATTGTCATGGCCGGTCAGGCCGACGTCCAGGACACCCATCGCGACGTATCGCGCGATCTCTTGCGCGCGCAGCAGAACCGGCTCCAGTTCGTCGTCATCGACTACTGGCTGGTAGGAACGGGAGCTGACACGAAAGTCCCATCCGGCTTTTTTAAACAGGGCGAAGGTCGCCTCTTGCAGGCTGCCCTTAGGCACGCCAATGCGCAGCTTTGTCACGGTGCTAAGTTTCCCATCGAATTGAATTTATTTACTGACTAATTTTTCGCCCAAAAGGTCTCTTTAGAATACCGGTTTGAAGCGCAGGAAGTCAACGACAGGAATACAAACCTATTATACCAGCATCCGTTCGGTTTACGCAATTTCCAGTAGAAACACAGCAGTAATTTTGATCACGGATAGAGAAGCGCACGATTGCGTCGAGCGGCGAACTCCCGCAGATCCGCTTCCCACCCGGCCGCAATCGTTTCATAGGAACGAGCTTCCAAAACTCCCTGATACGCCTCGGCGCTCGCCAGCAGCGTCATCAATTTCTCGGGAGCCCAGTGGTCGGCGTACAGCGATCTCAGCGCGGCGGCGAGCGCGAATCCCAGGTGAACGGCGTCGAAAGCCGCGCGGTCGGTGAGGAGGAAGTTCACGCCGCCGCAGCGCTCGCCGGCGAAAACGCTCGCGCGCGGGGTGAACCACAAGGGCGTGACGCGCACACCCGGCGCCCCGGCGGCGTTGACGGCGGCGGCGAAAGCGCGCGGGTCAACATAGGGCGCGCCGAACAGCTCAAACGGCGTATCCGTCCCGCGGCCGACCGAGACGTTGGTCAGCTCCAAAAGCCCCACGCCGGGATAAAGCGTCGCCTGACCCAGCGAGCGCATGTTGGGAGACGGGTTGGTCCAGACGAGTCCGGTCGCATCCCACCAGCAGTCGCGGGTCCACCCTTCACAGGGGATGACGGTCAGGTTACAGCCAGGAGCGCGCTCGGTTTGGAGCAGGCGGGCGATCTCCCCGATCGTCATACCATGGCGCACGGGGATCGGATGGCAGGCGACAAAGGCGAGCTTATCCCCATCGGCCAGCGGACCTTCGATCGCGGCGCCGGTGATCGGATTGGGGCGATCCAAAACGACGAGACACTTCCCAAACTCAGCGGCGGCGTCCATAACATGCGCCAGCGTGCTGATATACGTGTAGAACCGGCAGCCGATGTCCTGGATGTCAAAGACAATCGTGTCGATCTCCGAAAGCTGCTCCGGCGTGGGACGCGTGCGCGGTCCATAGAGCGAATAGACGGGCAGGCCCGTGCGCTGGTCCCCCCCGTCGGCGATCTGCTCCGTGTCCAACTCGCCGCGCACGCCGTGCTCCGGTCCCATCAGAGCGCGCAGGTCCACACCGGGGGCGGCGCGGAGCAGATCTACCGTGGCGCGCCCGTCGCCGGTCAATCCCGTATGGTTGGTCACGAGAGCGATGCGGTCTCCCATGATCGGCGCAAACCCATCCCGTTCGAGCACATCGACGCCAGTGAGAACAGAAGAAAAAGAGGACATGGTGAGTTTCCTATTTTCAGTAGGGAAGCGGCAGGATTACGGGGGGGAAATGGAGAATCCCAATTCCGTTCATACGCGCCGCGCAATACAAGTTTAGCATCGTTCACATCTATCACGCAAGGGATCGTCATGCCAGAATTCGCGCCGCGAGACGGCGCCGAACAAACACCCAGCCGACTGCGCATCCTGGTGGAGGCAAGCCGGCAGTTTAACTCATCGCTTGACTATGAGACCGTTCTCCAGAAGATCGCCGACGCGCTTGTCCACGGGTTCGCGGACTGGTGCGCGGTCAGCATGTCGGAGACGCCCCTGGACGGAGAAGTCCGGGTCAATCGCCTCGCCACCGCGCACGCCGACCCGCAGCAGCGCGCCTGGGGCGCGGAGTTATCGGAAAAGATCGGAACCGCTCCGTCGCCCGCTTTTCTGCGTGTGCTCAGCACCGGCCGCTCCGAGTTTAATCCCGAGGTAACGGAGGAGATGGTGCGCGCCGGCATCGCCGATTCGGAAGTCCGAGACGCGATTCTGAGCCTGCGCCTGCGCTCATCCATTGCGGTCCCCATGACGGCGCGCGGTCAGACATTCGGCGTCATTACTCTGATCACAGCGGGAGACTCGGGCCGGACATTCACGGAAAACGATCTGGTTCTGGCGGAAGACCTGGCGCAGCGCGCGGCGGTCGCCGTCGATAACGCTCAGCTTCTGGGCGACGCCCAGGAGGCGTCGCGTGTTCTGGAACGGGAGCTAGAGCGGCGGCGGCAGGCGGAAGAGCGCCTTTCCGTGCTGGCGGAAGCGGCCAGCTCCCTGATCGGATCCCTGCATCTGAGCGATCTTCTTCCGGCGGTCCTGAGCCTTTCCCGGCGATTGTTCGACGCCGACGCCTACGCCGTTTGGCGGCGCGCCATGGACGGTTCGTGGGGAATGATGTCGCAAACCGGGCTTTCCGAGGAGTTTGCGCGCAACCAGACGCCTCCGGGCGGACACGCCGCGCCTTCGGAGCCGACGCTCATTGAGGACGTCGCGCTGGACGAACGTATGGCGCCGCGCCTGGAACTGCTGCGCGGCGAAGGCGTCCAATCGGTTCTGGTCCTGCCGCTCGTCCTGCACGGCGAGACTACGGGGACCTTCGTTTTCTATTATCGACAACCACGAAAGTTTGAGGCGCTGGAAGTACGCGTCGCCTCGGCGCTGGGCAACCTCGCCGCGTCGGCGATCACCACCGTGGAGCTTTACGAGGAGCAAAACCGGCTGCGCGCGGCGGCGGAGCAGGAAGTCGCGGAGCGCAAGCGGGTCGAGCGGGAGAACACTCGGCTGCTGCGCGAATCACGCGCGGCGGCAAACCAGCAGCGGAAATTCCTGCGCGACGTACTCGCCAGCGTCACCGAAGGCAAGCTCCATCTCTGCTCGTCACCCAGCGATCTGCCGCGCCGTCTTGCTCCCTTCCTGCCTGCGGTTTCGCTCGTCGCGGAAACGATTTCACAGCTGCGCCGCCAAACGGTCGCGGCATGCGAAAATAGTCGCCTGCCGGAAGACCGGACACAGGACTTGATTACCGCCGTCAGCGAAGTCGCCATGAACGCCGTGGTCCATGGCGGCGGGGGAAACGCTTCCGTCGGCGCCGCCCGCTCCGGCGCCCTGCAAGTCTGGATCGAGGACCAGGGACAGGGCATCCACATGGATCGTCTGCCCTTGGCCACACTAGAGCGCGGCTA
>NZ_JBDSQY010000137.1:0-25515 GCF_039929585.1 Capsulimonas sp. | reverse complement strand
TTAAGGGTGGGAGACCGGACCAGCCGCAAACCCGTCATTGTCCACAACCATGTCCGATTATGTCCAATTATGACCGATTATGTCCAAAAGAGAGTGGGTCAAGCAAGACAAAGCCCGGATGCCGTCTCGTGATCGACGGCGTCCGGGCTTGCGTAGTGCGGCGATTCTTAATCTTAATCGGCGTCCCCGTTATGTCCAAGGTGTGAGAGGTGGCTGGAGAGGCGCCCGGGTGGCGCGTGGCGCAGGACATAGGCGGCGCGGTCCGGGTCGAGCAGAGGGAGGACCGCTTCGGCGCGGGAGTCGTCGAGCCAGTTGAACAGCGCGAGCATCTCGTCGTCGGTAAGCCCCTGGGTGGCGTCGGCGATCGCCTGCGGAGTTTGGTTGACGAGCGTGGCGGTCAGCGCCAGATGGCCGCCCTGGCTGAGCGGCTTGCGCAGCGCGGCGCATAGGCTGTCGTAAAGAGTATGGCGTACATGCACAGACATAAGCGGAATTCCTTGCTCCGGACGAGTTCTGTCAAAGCGATTTTGGAATGACTTGCAATTGTACCAGATCGCTCGCGGATTATCACAGAGTCTTTTCGCGTGCTGACCCGAAACGCAAATCCTGCGCGTATGCAGGATTTATAGCCTGCTTGCTAGTAATAGCCAGCATGAAACGTCTGCTTCCTGAGATCGTCTGTGTTGTCCTGTCCTTAATGTTCGCGGCGCACTCGGTTTGGGGGCAGAGCAGCGACGGGCTGCTGGAGATGAGAACCACGCGCACGTTCGAGATCACCCTGCGCGTGGTGGTGGACCGGCAGGGCGGCGCGCTGGTGATGCTGGATCGCGAGGGCGGCGATGCGCTCATCGCCGCAAGCTCCGCAGCGGCGGTCGACCGGGCGCTGGCGCAATCGCTCGGCGGATCGCTGCGGCCGCTCGGCGGCTGGACCGGCCGCCAGATGTCTCGCAGTTGGAGCGTCACGCGGCGTTCGACCGATTGGCTGCGGCGCAAGGGACTGTGGGCTCAGGGCGCGATCAATCCCGACCCACTGCGCCCCCTGATGCGCGCCGCGCACATTCCCTATTTGATTGTCGAGGTCTCGCCTCGCAATGCGCCGCGATTCACCGCATCCGTACCCCATCCTCAGCGCATGCGCAGCGGCAATGTCTACTATCGTCAGACCTACTTTGAGTTTCCCCAGCCGGGACCGGAGTTGGCGCGGCTTTGGAAAGTTCATTCGCGGAAGCAGCCGGCTTTGACCGTACGGATGGGCTATACGCCGGCGGACCTGATCGGCGTCGCTGCGCCGCTTGCGCTGGTGCTGCTTCTACCGGTGGTCGTGACGCTCTGGATGCGCTCCCGGGCGCTGCGGGTCATCGCGGCGGGCGAGGTGGATTCGGCGACCGTGCTGTTTGGGTTCAATCGGTTCCTGCAGCAGATGATCGTCGTTGTGTGGCTGCTCTGGCTGCCGCTAGACTACGGCCTGGGACTGCGCTCAGTCCTTGAGTTCTTTTGGGATGGCGCCCTGCGCTTCTTACCGCTTCCGTTTCTTGCGTATTACCTGCCGGCGCTGACCACCGTCGCGTGCACGCTTCTCGCACAGCCAGTCTTCCAGCGCGTATGGGACAAACAGCTTGGAGGGGAAAACATCGTCAAGGATTCCCTGATCGCTCTGGCGATGATCTTGCCGCTGGTGTTCTACTCGGTCGCCGCTTCATATTTGCTGGAGACCCCCATGACCGCCGCCGCATGGGCGGCTGCGGGATACGCGGCGAGCCGAGGGGTAGGCCTGCTTGGCAAGCGAACCGTACTGCGCGTGACTGGCGGCGAACTGTTCGACAAGGCGCAGCGGTTTTCGTCGGCGTCGGGGTTGCCCCCCGCCAGCGTGCTCGTGCTGCCGGGCGCCGCCGGGAGTTTCGCCAACGCCTTTGCGACGACAGGCAATCGTGTCCTGCTGACGAAATATCTGCTCGATTCGCTCAGCAAGCGCGAGGTGGACGCCATCATGGCGCATGAAATGACGCACCTGAGATATAAGCATCCCATGATCCTGGGAGCGACCTATCTCGCCTCTGCGGGTCTTTCGATCGGGGCCGCGTTTTGGGCCGCGCTGCACCATGTCCCGGCGGCGTGGCTGGGCGTCATTCAATCCGCAGCGCTTCTACTGAGCCTGTTTGGGCAGACGATGCTCGGGCGCGCTTTCGAGCGTGTCGCCGACGCCGGCGCGCTTGCGCTGACCGGCGACCCGGTGGCATGCATGACGGGATTGGGGAAGATCACTCGACTGAACCGAATGCCGATGGAGTGGGGGAAGTGGGACAAGTACTGGCTGACGCATCCTTCGACGGCCCAGCGGTTTCGGGAGATTGCGAAGCGCGGCGGGCTGACCGAGGATCAGGTCAAGGCGGCCATGGAGGCGGCCGGGACGGAAACGACCGACGATCGATACACAATCGCCGTTCGTCCCGCCGCGCCGACGCAATCGGCGGCGCCGGCTGTTTAAGGGAACTTATCGCTTCGGCGCCGGCGGCCATGTGTCGTCGCGGGTTTCTTCGGACACATTGCCCTCGGCGGGAGCGGCGGGAGATTTGCGGGCCAGCACATTGGCGGCGGCGATGGTCAGACCGGCAACCACGAGCACCATCAGCGCGCCGATGAGCATGCCGGAGAGGGAAAGGTCTATCGGCTGCGAGTATTGGTGGGCATGATCGAGAAGGCGCAGAGGCATTCATCTCTCCTTGCGCGATCCATATCGCGTTGGGCAGGCGTCCGATAGGAACATCGGGTATGCTTCTTAATTATACCGAAGTTACATCGAGCCTTAACCCAATGACCCAGCAAACCATCAAAAAGCCCAAGCTGCCCCAGAATTATGCCGGCGGCGACCTGCCCGGCGGCGTCCTAGAATCGGAGCGCGTCTACGAATCGCTGCATCTGACCGACGGCGATTTTTCAGAGCAGGAAGCCGACAATCTGGAAATCTCTCGCTGCTTAATCCAGCGGGTGAACTTCAGCGGCGCATCGCTGCGGAAGATCCAGGTGAGCGATGCGCGGTTTCAGGAATGCGATCTTTCGGGCGCGGATTGGAGCGACGGCGGCGGGCAGCGCCTGGAGATGGCCGGCTGTCGCACGATCGGCTTTTGCGCGAATGAGGCGTACTTTCGGGATCTGCGCTGGAACGATTGCAGCGCATCCTTCAGCGTATTTCAGCAGACGCGGTTCAAGGGCGCCCACTTCGAAGGCTGCAATCTTCGCGAAGCGGATTTCTACGGCGCCGATCTCACCGGGGTCGTCTTCCACAATTGCGACCTGACCAAAGCCCGCTTCACCGAGGCCGTCTGCGTCAATACGGACTTTCGTGGGTCCACCATCGAGGAATTGGTGATCGGCGTTCGGGAGTGGCGCGGCGCGATCCTCGATCCCTTCCAAACCATCGTGCTGGCCGGACTGCTGGAGATACAAGTGAGAATGGATTAAACGCGTACGCCCGTGAGCAGAAAGAGCGGGCGGTTGCGCCAGGGGCGCTGGGGATCGCAGAGCACGGGCAGCCGCTGGGTGATATCGAGGTCGTAAAGCGCGGACCAGGTTGTCTGGACTTTATAAATGCGTCCCGGCGGACCGACGGGGATGGTATAAGAGACATAACAAAGCGGCATGGAATTTTTGTAGCGCGGGTCTTCACTCGGGACTGTCTCACGACCCATGACCGTTCCGTATACCGCGACGCCGTCGCGCATCAGCGCCAGCTGCTCCTGAAACGTCCACTCCACTGCGCCGGCAAAGAGGCCGACGATGCAAAGGGTCGCCAGGCAGCCCCAGAACCACGCCTTGCCTTGCCGCGCAATCCGTTCGTCGGTGATCGCGCCCAGCCGGTAGGTGTGTGGGCTGGACGGCAGATATGTGACCAGAAGCTTTCCGCCGACGACTGCGGAGCTCCAGGTCTGATAAGTAAACGTGCTGTGATCCTGCACTAGCGTCTGGTTGACATAGAACTCATAGTTCATACGGTAAGACGTAGTTTTGCCGTGACGGATTGTTTTCTCGGTAATCAACGCGCCCATGATCCGCCCCTGAGATTGGAGCGCATGCAAGTCCTTTAGGTCACGCATGCCCAGCCAGAGGACGAAGAAAAACGCGCCGGCCGTCACGAGCGCGCAGATAACGCGCGTCGCCTGCGCCCGTGTGGTGAATCGCGCTGGGCGCGGCGGTCGGGAGATTTCATTTGTCGATTGGGCGGCGCTGGTTTCCATCATGTCGTTCATCCTTAAGTTTCTCTGCTGGTGAATATGACACGGGAGCGGCGAAATTGTTGCGCGACTGGCTGTCGGCGCGTTTTTATGTTACACTGTGCGTATCTTAACGCCTGCTTAGGTGAAATGCGCTTGGGAAAGACGTTCTTTTTCTTTACGAATTATGGCTAACTGGAAATCGATGAAACGCCCGCAGTCGCGGGAAGCAGCGGTGATCATCGCGCCGGAGGCTCCGCCCCCGCCCCCGCCGCCGGCCAGCCGTCTCGCCGCCGCGCTCATGGACGGTGACCGCACCGGCGACAAGCGCCTGTTCTATGAGGTGTTTTTGGAGTCCAAGCTGCTCGTGCCGCTGCGCCGCGAGCCTTCGTCCTCGCTCAATCCCCGCCTATCGGACCTGAACTATTTGATCCGGGTGTGTGAGGGCTGGCCGTCGCTGCTCGGCTTTTCGGACGTCGAAGCGCTGGATGAGTTCTTTCCCGCCCCGCGCAAGGTCGTCTGCGCCACACTCGACGCACGGGACCTGTGCCGGATCGCGATCGGCCAGGAAGTCGACCAATTACTGATCAACGCCGCCGGTCCGGTCGGGTTCAGCCTTTCGCCGCTGGAGTGCCAGCTGCTCGCTGCTGGTGTTATTCCGGAAGAGGGGATGGGCGCCCGTCGCTGAGAAGCGCGGTCACAAAATGCTAAGGCTGGGGTTTGCGGCAGAGGAGCTGATACTGAGTTCCGAGCGGCAATTGCGCCAGCGACGGCTCCAGGGGCCGCAGCGATGAGAGAAAGCGCGGGAAGATGAAGTAAAAGTCTTGCCGGATGACTTCAAAGCCCTGACCTTGCGCCAGACGGCGCGCGGCCGGAGGGGAGACTTTGACGACGCCTTTGTCAAACGGACAGCGCAGCATAACATATTGCGTGCCCAGGTTCCAGGGGTTATTCTCCCACAATGCAAAGATCCCGCCGGGCTTGAGGCAGCGAAAGATATAAGCCATCACCTGCGCGCGCTCCGCCGGGGGCACATGGTGAAAGGTGCCGTTGCAGTAGACGATGTCTGCTTCGCCCATGGGTTCGTATTCGTCGCAGTGAAAGAACGATGCTCCCGACTGTCCGTACTCAGCGCTCGCCACTTGAAGCGATTTGTGCGAGACATCCAGCCCAAGGACCCGTGACGGTCTAAGGATCTCCTGTAAGAAGGGCGTCGCCGATCCCGTCCCGCAGCCGTAATCGATGACCGTCCCCGTCGAAGCCCCGAGGTCGGGCAAGCATCGCCCCAGCCATTCCACACGTCCCCGCGCGAAGAAGTTCTTGTCCTCTCCCGAGACTGCAATTCCCTGCGCTAGCGCCGCGTCGTAGTCGTCCGCAACGGCGTCGAACACGAGGTCGGCGCGCGCCGGGTCGATCTGCGGATCTTCAATTTTCACGGTTGCCATAAGAAAATCCTAACGCCGTTTCAGCCGGATCAGGCTCATCAAGAAGCTGCCGAGAATCGTCTGGTGTCCCAGCGCGGTGAGCGTGGCGCCGGGAATGACCCAGCGCATCGTGTGTGGATAATTGAGGTGCTGAAAGTCGATCCGCGCCCATTGCAGTACGGCGCAGCCCAGCAGCGCGATCCCGGTGACAAGCGCCGCAGCGCCGACGATCAGGCCGCGCTCCAGCGTGACGGTTTGATGAAACCGATCCAGGCGCGGATCGTCGGGCAAAAGCTGCTCGCTGACGGCGAATGTTTTCGAAAACACGGCGAACAGCACGGATTGGTATCCGCAGAGCAAGAAGAGGCTCGCGAACATCAATGTGTGAATGTCGAAGGTGACGCCAAAAAGATGCATGGCGGGCATCGCCACCACGTATCCGAGCAGCCCGGCGGCGATGAGAAATAGCCCAGGAATCAAAAACAGCCAGCGCGGGCTATAGAGCAGGAAGAAGCGCAGGGTCCGCCAGCCGTCGCGGAACGTGCGCAGATGCGGCGCGTGCGCCTTGCGTCCGTCCGGGTGCAGGGTGATCGGGACCTCCGCGATGTTTGTCGCGCCAAGGCTCGATTTGATGATCATCTCCGTCGCGAATTCCATCCCGGTGCAGCGCTGGTTCAGGCTCTCATAGTGCGTCTTGGTAAAGCCGCGCATGCCGCAGTAGACGTCGTGGATCGGCGCGTGGAACCAGGTCCGGGTCAGAAACGAAAACATCGGGTTGCCGAGCCAGCGGTGCAGAAACGGCATGGCGCCCGGCGCGACCGTTCCTCCGCCCGAAGGCAGGCGGCAACCCTGGACCAGATCATATCCCTCGGCGAGCTTGGAGTAGAACTTCGGGATCTCTAAGAAGTCATAGCTGTCGTCGGCGTCGCCCATCAAGACATACTTGCCGCGCGCCGCCGCGATGCCGCCCATCAGAGCGCTTCCGTATCCCTTCTGAGACACGGGGACGACCCGCGCGCCGTGCGCCCGGGCGATGTCCTGAGACCCATCGGTGCTGCCGTTATCAGCGACCACGATCTCCCACGCAATATCCAGCGTCGAGAGGGCGCGGCTCGCCTTTTCCAGGCAGACGGCGAGGGTATCCGATTCATTGAGACAGGGCATGACGACGCTGAAGTCGACTGACCGCTCATCGTGTTCGGAGACCAGCCCGGATTGTGATGAAGAATTATTTTTGATCATAAGGGCTTACCTGAGATTTCCAATGGTTCCGGTATAACAGCCAGACTTTTCTGTGCGGAAAGGAGCGCCGAACCAGCGCGTTTTGTTCGGGATCGAGATCCCGAACCCAGACGATCTTGGCCTTGTCCATATCCGCCGCGTTGTACACCCACTCGTCGCGCCAGTTGTGATCGGGACCGTACCGAACAAACACAAGCTGCTGGCCCGGTTCGCGCTCCAGCTGTTTTCGGACTTTGACGTATCGCTGTCCGCCGCTATGGCGGATGTCCGCAACGGCGTCGCTGTATGCGCCAAACACGCTCAGCAGACAGACGGCGCACACGATCCGGCGGACCGAGCGTCCCGTGCGCGGAGCGGGGCCGCGCCAAAGGGAGAGCTGCCGCAGCGACGCCACGATCATTAAGGCCGTCAGCGGCGCCGCCGCCGCGTTATAATGTGAATTGAACCATGTTTCCGTCAAAAGCGCAAGGATCTGCACGCAAATGATCGCGCCTGCCCGCCGGAGCCACGGATCGCGCTTCAGCGCGGCGGGCAGCATCAGGAGCGGAACGATCAAAATCAGCTGATAGGCGCCTTCGAATAGGCCGAGCCATGTGAATTGCCCGGTGTTCGCCAGCTGCTCGCCACCCATGGAAAACGAATACTGGCTCATCTGCAGGAACTTGAAGCCGCACCATTCTAGATATCCTCGCGGATTGTGCTGCTGCTGATAGAGAGGAATGTTTGCGTCCACGACCATCTCACGCATCGGCGCATTATGATACGCGATCATTGGGCGAAGCGGCTGCCAGAGCATTGTGGGCACAACCCCATACTGCTTCTCGTAGACCATATACGGCAGCCGCAGCGCACTGCCCGTGATGGCGGCGTTGTAAAACCCTGTCCCCAGGAAATTTAGCGCCAGGACGACGCCGACCGCCGCGCCAAACTTCGTGATCTCTCGCCGCTTCTCGTTTCGCTTTGGAAAGAGCGCTATCCCGAGAAAGATCAGTGCGGCCAGCGCCGTCACGGCGCCTTCAAACGGCCGGCTGTTGGCGAGCAGAGCGATCCCCACGCCCATCACCACTCCGAGCGTTGCGCTGGGACGGTCGGAAGCGCGCCGCCAGGCGCCGAACAGCAGCGCGCCGCCCAGGAATGCGATGCCTCCGCCCCAGTACGACTGGCCCCAGTCCAGCATGGTCGGCTGGATCGCGGCGAGGACGCCGCCCAGGAGCGCCCATCGTTTTGGGAGCCACGCCTGGAGCATCCAGACCAGCGCGGCGCAGGCCAGAGCCATGACGATCCACACGCCCACGATGGGAAGCCCCGTCAGCACTTCCCCCAGCGCGAGCGACAGACCCTGGGCCGGCGGGTACTTTGCCTGCCGGGTGGGGGACTGAAGCTCGTGAAATGTCTCGATACTCTTCCAAAAGACTTGCGGCGGGTTTGTCAGTCGTCCATGCGCGTACGTGTCGCCCGCGAGCAAATAAGCAAACTCATCGTGCTGCAGCGGCGCGGGAGGCCCCGCAGCCGCGCAGACCAGACCATTCAGAGTCAGCGACACGAGCGCCGCCGTTAGCGGTCCCGCCCATCCCGTCCGCGCAAAGCGCGCGAAAGCGCGCTCGATGGGCGCGGCGATTTTGAAGGATCGGTAGCAAGGGAGGACGACGACCGTCACGGCAAAAAGTAAGAGTGAAAGAAGCGAGACCATTAGGGTGGCGTGAACCTGTCGTCATCTATGTGCGCCCAGCGGCGTTTCTCACTATACCACAGGATTTGTCTTCATGCCAGAACGCTGGAACTGTGTTACAATAACCTATGTCCTTGGTGAAAGAACTTACGGGATCGAAACTGGTGCGCGCCATCTTGCTGCTGACGGCGCTGCTGCATCTCGGAATACAGCTGTTTTACTGGCTTCCACGCGTCTGGAGCCGGCAGGATATCCAGCGGGATATGACCGTCTACTATCAGGCGGCGCAAAAGGCGCAGGCGCATCGGCCGCTTTACCATCCGCTTGTCAGCAACGCCCCGGATTTCAATCGGGGCGCCTATATCTATCCGCCGCAGTTCGCCATTGTCGTCTCACCCGTCGCCCATCTGCCGTATCTCACCTATGCGCGATTGGTTTATCTTCTGGAGATCGCCGCGTTTTGGAGTTTCGCGCTGGCGCTGGTCATGCTGGCCGGCGCGCGCCGCACGGTGGAAAACGTGCTGCTTTGGGGCGTCCTGCTGGGGATCACGCCCGGCACATCCGAAGCGATGACCCTGGGGCAAGTCGACCCGCTGCTCTGGGCGCTCTTTGGCTTCGCGCTGTGCACGCGTCATCGGGGCTTGCTGCTCGGGATTTCGGCTCAGATCAAGCCGTTCGCGCTGCTTGTGGTTGCGATTGCGGCGTGGCGGGAGCGGGGGCGTGTGCTGTGGCCGGCGGCGGTGGTGATCGGGCTGGGCGTGCTGCTGGGCGCTGCCGTCTACGGCCCGATGTCGTTTGTGCGCTGGGCGCAGTGGGGATTGCCGATCCCGACCCAGGGATCGTTTGACCCCAACAACATCTCCCTCACCTATGCCGGCCTGCGTCTGGCGCGGGCTCTCGGCTGGTGGGTTTATATGGGTGGGGAGCTGCCGCTGGGCGCGCGTCTCTATCTCGCCGTCTCGGGGCTGCTGGGCGTGGCGTGCGCGGCGTATTGGGGGCGGCGCCTGACACCGGCGATGCATTACGCCGTCACTCTGGTCGTGGGAGTGCTTTGCTCCCCGCTCTGCTGGATCACCTATCTGCCGCTCGCGCTGGTCCCGTTCGCGCTATTCATTCAGCAGATGCGCTCTCCAGCAGAAACGCCATTGGAGCCGGAAGTTCTGAGCGCCGTAACCTGAACCAGGCGCTGATGCGAACGCGTCAATACGGGAAACGCCGCTTCAGGTCGTTGATCGGTCCTTCCAGGTAGCGCCAAGAGAGCGCGGCGCAGGCGTAGGTGAGCGCAAACGCGGCGATGGGAAGGAAGGCATGATGGTAAGCCGCCAGCGCGGGAACCATCGCGCAGATCATCAAGGCGAAGTTGTGAAAGAGATAAAGGCCGTAGCTGATTTTTCCCAGATGCGTCGCCGCGCGATGTGAGAAAATGCGCTGAAGGCCGCCGCCGGCGCCCCGCCAGAGCATCATCACCAGTCCGGCGAACGCCACCGCCAACAGCCACTGTCCGGCCGCCGCCGAGAACGCCTGCGCCGCCCGCGCCGGCGCCCCCGCCATCAATAGGACGGGAATACAGAGCGCGCCGCTCGCTAGAGCGAGCCGCTTCAGCCGCTCCTCTCCCACTCCCAGAAACCCGGAATCCCGTTCGACAATCGCAGCGGCGATCCCCACAGTCAAATAGTCGAACTGCATCGGCGAGAGATACTGGAAAAATTCATCGCCTGTTTGCCAGCACCAGACGCGCGCAATCGCCAGACCGACCCAGAGCGCCACAAATCCGATCGCCAGACGCCGCAGAGGAAGAATAAGGACCGCCAGCGGCGCGATCAGGTAAAAGTGTTCCTCCACGGAGAGGGACCAGAGGTGCGAAGCCCCGCCGATCCATGCGTGCTGTAAGTAGACGTAGAGGTTTGTCAGGTAGAGCGCGTGCCATACGATCGCCGCCGGCGGGTCGTACCAGATCATCCCCGCCACTCGGCACAGCGCCAGGCCGACCAGCAGAGCGTAATAGACCGGGAAGATCCGCAGCGCCCGGCGAATATAGAAGATTTTGAGACGGCTTCCCAGGGAGCCATGGCCGCTGTCTTTGAGGCCCAGCAAAATGCGGCCGATCAAAAATCCCGACAGCACAAAAAACAGCGGAACGCCGTACTTTCCCCACTGGACCCAGTCTTTGACGATCGGCGCCTGGTACTGCGTGTGATAAAGAAACACACTGAGAAAGGCCGCAAATCGCAGTCCATCCAGCGCGGCGTTGTGGCGGGGCGGGGCGGCGGCGTGCTCCACGGAACTGTCATCGGTGGCTTTGGAAGGCGTGGTGAGGACGCTCATACGAGCCCCATATCTGTATGCATGGTCTCATTATACATCAGTTCCGGGAGGATCCTGAGAATCACAAAAGCCTCCCACAATTTGTTGGGAGGCTTTTGCGATTCTCGGTTTTTGACGTCTGGCGGCGTCGGCAAGAGATGGATTTGAAGTCGTCAAGCGAGATGTTTTATCTCTTTCGGCTCCTCACCGTACTCACATTTTAATTATTGCGTTTGGAACAATATTTTGTAGGGTAGGTTGCAATAACTGGTAATGACGCTGGGATCGCCTTGCGCCTGTGTTTTGATTTCCGTGTTCGGTGATATGATATCTTAGTCATCGGCTTCGAAGACGAAGGAGAACGTTATGGATTTCGGACAAATCGCACAGATACTTTCAGCAAACCCGGAAGCGGACCAGCAGCAGCGTGGATTTCTTCAGGAGGCAATGAGCGTGTTGTCCAGCCAGGGTGTGAGCCCGGACGCCGTGGCGCAGCAGGCGGGGGTGTCCAGCGCGAACCCAAGCCAGCTGCCGCATCAGGACTTGATCGCGCTGTCAATGCACTTGCTGGAGCAGCATCCGGAGGTCGTTCAGCAAATCGCGCATCGCTTCCCCGCCGCGCAGGGAGTTCTCGGTATGCTGGGCGGACAGAGTACAGAAAGCATGCTGGGTGGTCTGCTCGGCCGCCTGTAAAATCCATTTTCAGCAGGAGAACGGGCAGGAGACGGTGAATACTGGGGCGACTTGTCGGATTGCCGCCCTGGAGACCCGCCATGAACTGCACCCTGACCCTCGACGTCACCGCCCCCGATGGTGAGCTTGCGCGCGCGGATGAATGTTACGCCACGCTTCAGCGTGAGATCGAGCTGCCGTTTACGCCCGTGATCGGTCTGACGATCGCGCTGGAGCCAGACATCCCCTCGCGCAAGCAGAAGCAATACGGAAAGTTATTCGGCGCCGTCGAAGACTTCTCCGGCCATTTCCAAATCGAGCGCATGATCTACGAGGTCGAAACCGGCCGCTTCGTGCTGCGTCTCAGCCACCGGTTCGAGCCCACTCTTGACGGTTTTTACGCCCAAATTAAGTACTTAGAGACGTTCTTCGACTTCACGCTGCTGGGCAAACTGCGCCGCGGCAAGCCCGCCGCCACGGTGCCCGGCAAGCTGCGCGAAGTCGACAAAGACATCTGGAGCGTGGTGCTGACCTGCCCGTACTGCAGCGAGCAGCACGAGCACCCGGTCACGCATCCCCAGGACGCCGGCCTTCTTTTCTTCTGGGCGCGCTGCGCGAACGCCCGCCGCCAGAAGAAATACTTCGTCGATATCGCGTCGTAATCTCAGACTATCCCTTGCGCACGAGTTTCACCGCCGTGCCGTAGGCCAGCACTTCCGTGACAGACGTTGTGAACTCCGTGGCGTCGTAGCGGGTCCCAATGACGGCGTCGGCGCCGATTTGCTGGGCGTGCAGCACCATGCGGTCGAAGGCGTCTTGCCGCGCCTGCTCGCAGACCTGCGCGTAGGCTTCAATGTTGCCGCCAAAGATCTGATTGATGCCGCCCAAAAATCCCTGCGCGATGTTTGGCGACCGCACCACGATCCCTCGCACCACGCCCAGATACTGCCCGATCGCATGTCCTTCGACTTCATTTCCCGTTGTCACCAGCATTTGCACGTCCTCCTCATTCCGCTCGCAATTTCTCTGCTATCGAATATGACACATCCCACGCGATTTCGTTGCATCGTCAAGCCGGCGAGCGCACAGTTATTCCTATGAATATTATTGAAAAACGTGAAACACCGTCCCATTCTTTACGTCCTAAGAGTTATCAACTGCGAAATATGGCTCGAAAGAGAAAGGATATCCCAATGTACGCGACACCGATGTCTTACGAAGAATTCTCCGGCGGCGACTTTAGTTTCATGGCCCAAGTGCGAGCTTTCGGCCCCTGGGCTGTCTGGTCCGCCGCCCGAGATACGGATTTCTTATTGTTTCTGGTGAACGAAGACAGCCACGAAGCCCTGCTCTGCGAGTACGAAGACAGTACGGAATGCTTCGGCGACATGGCCCTGCTGCGCTGCATCCCAGGCGGCGTTGAAAACAGCCCATTGGCGGCGTAACCGTGCTTATGGATTAAGACTGCCTGCTGCATGAAACAAAATCTGTGAGAATTGCTGTAAGATAAGCTATGAAGTTCTAATGATGGAGATGCGCGTCCTATGGTAAAACGCGACATACGAGACTTGTACGAACGCGGCCCCGCCAGGCCGCGTTTGCGTGCGCGAGATCGATTCAGAATCGCCGCCGCAATCATCGTCGTCGGTGTTTTGATGTGCTGTATGCCTCTGATTCTGTTCTTTGTAACAGTGCTTGTTCCTGCGAAAATGGAAGTCGCCAGTCCCTCGGGAATGGGCAGTGTGATCTGCGCGCATGAGCAAGGCAGCTTTCAGGGAAGCGCCGTCTGGTTTTCCGTAAGGGACCCCAGGCACTCGTCGGCGACGATTGCCATCGGAGGACCGTATGAGTCTCATGGCGATGTCAAAGCCAAAGAAACCTTCTGGTCCGGCGATGGCTCCGTCGTCGCTGTCAATGCGAGTGTGTGGCAGGGTTCGCATAACATTTATCATGATTACTTCGTCGCTGCCTATGACTTTCAGACCGGCCAGCGTATCCTGCCCTCGGGGGATGACCGTGTGCGATCCGAGGCAGTAGAGGCGCTGTTCAAAACGCGCGGCGGCAAGGGGAGTGTCGCTATTGAGACGCCTTATATGATTTAGGAGATTGCTCGCCTCATGTTTAAGCGTGTCGCCAACACCAGCGCCAACATACTGTTAGCCTTTGCCGCTTTGGTCCCGGCCTATTTGAGCCTGCGCTATCTGCTGTTCGATCGTCTGAAGCCAAATTCCAATTATCCTAAAATGCAGAATGATCTTGGCGGCCTCTGCATCGCGTTCCACGCCTTTCTGTTTTTGGTCTTTCTTAGGGTTGTTGCGGCTCGTGGTTTCTTTATCAGTCGCTACGGCGGCGTCAAAGGCAATTCCGTTTGGGTCGGGACATCGATTGGTCTATTTGCCGCCTGGGTGTTTGTTTTTATGCTTGGAGGCGGAGCGAATGGTTTTCTGGACTAACTCCGTTTGGTCCATGGGGCGGACGTGCATTGCCCCGCAATCTGCTATAATCCCCTCATGTTCGTCACCATTATGAAAGCCTATGGCTTTGTCAACAACCGCCACACCATTGTCCGTTTGAACAAACCCGATTGGGAAGATATCGAGGTCGCGATCCGGCGTATGGAAGGTAAGTTTTATACCAGCGTCAATATCTCCAAGAGCGCCGAGACGGAGAAGGACGAGATCTTTACGCTGACGATCGGCGGGGGGCGCAAAGATCAGTACGCCGTGTCGGTGAACTTCGAATCCAAGCACATCATTCACAATCTCGTCGATCCCATGCGCAGCATGCTGGAAGTCGTGGAGGTGCCGATTGGCGTTGAGGCGTTCCAGGTTCCATTGCGTGAGATCGTGACGCTGGACATGGCGCTCCAGGGAGCACGGACGTTCGCGGAAAGCGGTGAATTGGATTCAGAGCTAGTCTGGGATAAAACGCTTGTGATGTAATGGACGGATCTCGTCGGATCGAAATGATGTAGGGACGCCGCAGTGGATCGCAATGATCCGTCGCGGCGTTTATTTTTGCGGGATTTGATGGGGCGTGAGAAGGAGAAAGCCCGGAATGGTCTCCCCGGTCTTGGTGTCATACTCCGTTCCTGTTCCCAGGACAACTCCCTTGTCGTTGACGCCGTAGAGGCGGCTGACGGATGATGTGGAATGATCGGCGTCTGCATAGCGGATGGGCCGGGCGCCCGCGCTGATGACGAAGTTTACGGCTGTTCCGGAACTCCCGATAATCTCCCCTTTGTGATTGATCTCAATCCCCATTGAACTGCTGTCCGGCGGCTCGACCATCTCGACTCTCAGCTCCTGGATCCTGCCGCTGGGGGTGACCTGGAAGGTATGGAAGACGGGTTTCGCCTGCGCCAATTCCTGCCTCACGACCTGTCCTCTGTGGTTGTCCGAGATCTCGTGAATGGATATTTCCGTCAGTCGCGCCATCGGGAACGTCGCCCCGGATTGTGGGTTCCGAGCGAATGTGTTCGGCGGCATCGTCTGATGTCCATGCGCCATGGCCGACGCCGCCATAT
Source organism: Capsulimonas sp. (assembly GCF_039929585.1). Taxonomy (NCBI): domain Bacteria; kingdom Bacillati; phylum Armatimonadota; class Armatimonadia; order Capsulimonadales; family Capsulimonadaceae; genus Capsulimonas; species Capsulimonas sp. The sequence goes on along the minus strand of NZ_JBDSQY010000137.1, from coordinate 10,470 downwards.
CATGGAAGCCTGTCTTCGAATCCCATTGGAATGCATGGGAGATATTTATGCGCGGATAGGAAGAACTGTTATAAATCCCGCTGACTTCCCCCTGATTATTGAATCCGGTGATGGTAATGGCGCCGTGATTCGGAGCGGAAACAAAATTCCGCACGTACTCAATCTGCGCGTGTGCGGGAGAAACAAAACAAAGAGCGATCCCGAGGGTTGCGATCCCATGCGCGGCGCTGCGTTTTTTCATAAGACGTTTCCTTTGGTCGATGATTAAGTATATCGAAGCAATCGTGACGGCGGCGTGACGATTGACTGAGAAAACGTGACGGATGAAATTTTCTCATTTCGTCACAATATCAAATTTTTCAGCTTGCCTCCCATGTGATCTTTCGCGATGATCCCATTTAGAGAGATGGTTCCAAATGGCGTGGACTTTATACTGGCGAGTGCGTGTTTAATTGACAAAAAAAGCCCGTCCCCTCGTGAGAGGCGGACGGGCTTTAGCGTTTGGAGCGTTACTTAATGAACAGCATTTCCTGGAAGGTCGGGAGCGGCCAGAGTTCGTCGGCGACGACACCTTCGAGGGCGTCGGCGGCGATGCGGACTTCGAGCATGGCGGGCAGGACATGGTCGCGGAAGTGCGTGGCGTGGGCGAGTGTGTCGCCCTCGTTTTCATGCGCCATGGCCGCTTCCAGCGTGGCGATTCCCGCTTCGAGGTCGTCGGTCAGACCGATCACCTGGTCGAGCAGGGTGGTGCTCGGGGTCTTGCCGATGTTCTTCAGGTTGATCGCTAGCGACGCCAGCTGCGACTGATAGGTCAGGGCGGCGGGCAGGATTTTGGTTTTGGCGATTTCCAGGGCGAGCATGGACTCCGTGTTGATATCCAGGCAGTATCGGTCCAGCCAGATCTCGTAGCGGCTTTCGACTTCGCGCTCGGACAGGACGCCGTACTTGCCCAGGACCGCGATGTTCGCGGGGTCCGTCAGCGCCGGAAGGGCGTCGATGGTGTTGCGCAGGTTCGGCAGGCCGCGCTTGGCCGCCTCCTCATGCCAGTCTTCCGAGTAGCCGTTGCCGCCGAAGACGACCGCGCTGTGATCGGTCGCGATGCCGGACAGAACCGTCTGGAGGGCGTCGTTGAACTTCTCCGGATCGCCGGCCATCTCCTTTTCGATCTCTGTCGCGACGAAATCCAGGGACTCGGCCACGATACAGTTCATCACTACGAGCGGCCACGCGATGGACTGGTTGGAGCCGACCGCACGGAACTCAAATCGGTTTCCGGTGAAGGCGAACGGGCTGGTGCGGTTGCGGTCGCCGGCGTGGCGCGGGAGGGTCGGCAGGGTGTCCACGCCGATCTTCAGTGTGCCCGACGCCTTCGAGCTGCTGGCCTTGCCGTCTTTCAGCTGATTGAAGATATCTTCCAGCTGTTCGCCCAGGAAGATCGAGATGATCGCCGGGGGCGCTTCGTTCGCGCCGAGGCGGTGGTCGTTGCCGGCGGACGCGACGGAGGCGCGCAGCAGGGTGGAGTACTTGTGTACGGCGCGAATGGTCGCCAGGCAGAACACCAGGAACTGCGCGTTGTCGTGCGGGTTCTCGCCCGGATCGAGCAGGTTGCCGAGCTTGCAGCCGAGCGACCAGTTCACGTGCTTGCCCGAGCCGTTGATGCCGGCGAACGGCTTTTCGTGCAGCAGACACGCCATGCCGTACTTCGCCGCCATGCGCTGGAGGGTCAGCATGATGATGTGCTGGTGGTCGTGTCCGAGGTTGGCGCTTTCGTAAACGGGCGCGATCTCGAACTGGCCGGGAGCGACTTCGTTGTGGCGGGTCTTGATCGGAATGCCTTGCTTGTAGAACTCGTGCTCGGCCTCCATCATGAACGCCAGGACGCGCTCGGGGATCGCGCCGAAGTAGTGGTCCTCAAACTCCTGACCCTTGGGGGGCTTGGCGCCGAAGAGGGTCCGACCGGCGTTCAGCAGGTCGGGGCGGGCGAAGAAGAAGTTGCGGTCAATCAGGAAGTACTCCTGCTCGGGGCCGGCCGACGCCGTCACCATGCCGAAGTCCGAGTGGCCGAACAGCTCCAGAACGCGCGTCGCCTGCAGGTTCAGGGCCTGAACGGAGCGAAGCAGCGGGGTCTTGTGGTCCAGCGCCTCGCCGGTCCAGGAAAGAAACGCTGTCGGGATACAAAGTGTGTTGCCGTTGGGGTTCTCGTAGATGTAGGCCGGGCTGGTGACGTCCCACGCCGTGTAGCCGCGCGCTTCGAAGGTGCTGCGGATGCCGCCCGAAGGGAACGAGGAGGCGTCCGGCTCGCCCTGGATCAGCGCGCTTCCGGCGAACTGAGCGATCGTGCCGCCGTTGCCATCCGGATCGAAGAAGCTGTCGTGCTTTTCCGCCGTCAAGCTCGTCAGGGGATAAAACACGTGCGTGAAGTGCGTGGCCCCCTTCTCCAGCGCCCAGGTCTTCATCGCCGACGCCACAGCGTCGGCCAGGCTCGCGTCGAGCGTCTCGCCCTTTTCGATCGTCCGCTGCACGGCCTTATAGACGGGCTTGGACAGCAGCTCGCGCATGACCTTGTCGTTGAAGACATTCGTTCCATAAAGCGAGCGCGATGTTTCCCCCTCCAGGTCGATCGCATTGACGAGGGGCTTGTAATTGATAACTGCGGAAATGGCTTCTTGCCTGCCGGTTGTTGACTTCACTGCTGAACATTCTCCATTCTTATGGTCGACGCAAACAAAAAAAAGCCACGCAATGAAACCAGTCGCCCCACAAGCGTTTGGGGGACAGGGTTTCAGTACGTGGCTGCATAGCCGAAATCTAACGTCAATGTCAGAGTGAATACTTGCTTATTATGGCGCCAGAAGGGCGATTATGTCAACTCGCTTCTTTTGATATAATGTTGATACATGATGAACGCATATTTATCATGATAGGTCACACAGGCCGCGTAAGATAGCGCATGCCCGCCGGAGAAAGTTCCCACACCGGCGCTGAAAGAAAGGAATTCAATCACATGACCCCAAAAATTCTTGGCCCCGGCGAGGGCCGCATTCTCAATATTCTGGGCGACGCCCAGAATATCCGGCTCTCGTCGGAGGATACCAACGGTTCTCTGCTGATGATCGAGCAGACAAACCCGCCTGGAGTCGGTATCCCCATGCACGTCCACGAGAATGAAGATGAAGTCTTCCATATTTTGGAGGGAAGTCTTGCCTGCACCGTGGGTGGGAAATCCGTGGTCGCCACGGCGGGGACGACCGTGTTCCTGCCGCGCAATATCCCCCACACCTGGATCACGGCGGGAGAAGTCCCGGTCAAAACAATCCTGATCGTGTCGCCCGGCGTCGGCGCGGAGAGCATGTTCGGAGAGCTTAGCCGTCTCCCCGCCGGGCCGCCAGATATGGCCGTCGTCTTGGAGATCTGTGGCCGCTACGGCGTACGCTTTGTCTAAAGCGTCAGAAATAGAGCGGCTGGGCATTCTCGTGTCGGCTGGTAGAGAGCCCTCGTGACCGACGAGGGCTCTCTTTATGCTACGGACGCTCCAGCGTAATCTGCATTTCCTGCCAATGCCCATGCGCGGCCGTGACCATGCCGGGTTTGGCGCCGTATGATTTCAAGAGAAACGTCGCCTCTCCGGTGGCTTCTTTGGGCTCCAGGCCGAACGCCGCGTCGCGATACATTCCGGTTTCTCGCATGCGCAGTGGGCCGCCGTTCACGAGCTTCGCGCTGAGGCGATACTCGGCGACTGGGATATTGTTGAGGTAGAGACTGGGGTCCCACTCTTCTCCCACGGTCCTGCGGACGACGATCGTTCGGCCCTTGCGTCCGTCGATCGTCGGGCTTGTGGGAGTGAAGGTCAGTTCGATCCGGGATTTCGGCGGCAGGGCCTTGGAATTGGGGTTACCCGAGTCCGAGTCGATGCTGTAACCGATGATGACCGTCCCGCCGAAGTAGTTGCCGGAATACTTGGGATTGGCCTGCATGCCCGCGCGGTCCGCGACACCGTAGGGCAGCAGCACCCAGTTCTTCACCGCGCCGTTCGCCGTGGCGAAGCCTTCCGCCTCTCCGTCCGCCGGGCATAACCCCATCGCCGCGATCCCGTCGCCGTAATCGACGGTATAGCCGGCGCAGTAGAAACTCGCCGCCCCCCACGGCGCCTGAATTTCATAGTAACCCTTGGCGTCGGTCTTGCCCGACGCGCCAGAGTAAGCGCCGCCGATGGCTGACGACCGTACGCCGATCACCGCACCGCGCAGGGGATGGCCCTGGGAATCCCGGACGTATCCACGCACGATATTGCGCTTGATGGGGATGTGTACATCCGTCGGCATGGACGGCTTCGATTTGCCCATCACATTAATATTATGTATGGACGACGCAACCTCGACAACTACCGGCTCCGACGCAGGGGGCTCCGCCGCATGGGATAATACTGGCGCCGACAGCGCCATTGCCGCGACACAACTCACAATAAAACGTTTCATTCTTCGCCTCCGGGTAAACTTTGCGCTTCGAAGAGTGAAGCGTGACGACGTTTTACCAGGGCCGCGTGTACAAAACGTGTACGGATTCGTGAACGTGAAATCTGCTGAAAATGAATCTATCCCAGCAAGTCAAACATCTTCCAGCCGGGATGAAACTGCGGGGTGAGCACAAACACCACCTGCTGAATGGCGAGGAAATTCGCGACGATCAGTGTCGCGATCCAGGCGCCCCAGGCGCTCTTCCGAACGGCTCCGCCCATGCGCGCGACTCCCAGATTGATGGCGATAGCGATAGCCGGCAGCGCGGCGAGCATGTAGCGGCCGCCCATGTTGAGCTCGACATCGACTGTCCAGAAGGCGCTTTGCTGGCCGATCAAGACGAAGGCGATGGTTAGTACAGCCGCCCAGGCGAGGAACCGAAGGCCATTCGTCGGCGCGGACGTTTCATCAGCATCCTCGGCTTCAGAAGCGCTGGGCTTCTGGCCTCGGCGCGCGTATCCCACAATCGCGAGAACGATCAAGATCGCCGAGACGGCAAGAAAGGCGAGAGCCCATCCGTAGGGCAGCCACTCCGGCTGAAACCAGGTGCTGATGTACGTATTCTGCAGCGTCCAGAGCGCCGTGCGGAAGACGCCCTGCGGCGGCCCCCCGTGCGCCCCTGCTCGCTGCGCCAGCTCCAGACCCGTGCCCATGTGCGTCGCCGTGTGGATCAGCGGCGAGTGGTAAAGAATGGCGTTTCGGACATACCACCAGCCGCCGATCACAAGATCGAGTCCGGCGATGATTCCGACCCCGCGCAGGCGCTCGGCGCGGGGCGCGCCCGGCCGCAGCCACTGGGCGGCGAGCAGCACGAGCACGATCGGCAGGATATTGAGCTTCGTCAGCGCCGCGATCCCCGCTAGCGCGCCCGCCGCCCAGGGAAGCCAGTTCGGCGGATCGGCGTCGGCGTACAGGCGCGACGCAAGGTAAAACCCGGCGCAGCTGATCGTCAGCACCCAGATATCGGGATTGAGATGCCCCAGGTACATGAAAGTCAGGGGCACAAAGCAAATGGAGGCGACCAGCGACATTTCGCCCAGAGGTTCGTCCGGAAACAGCCGCTTCGCGAGGCGCCGCGCGAACATCCAGAGCAGGGTTCCGGCGAGAGCGAGTACGAACCAGCGCGAGATCTGCCAGCGCATGTTCTCCGGCAGCGACCCTGTCAGGGCGTAAGGCATGCTTTCCACGGCGTAAGCGAACAGCGGATGCTGCGTCTCATAGCCGCCCTCTGCATATTGCGGCGGAGTCCAGACCGGCAGTCGATGTTCGTTGACCAGAAACTTTATGTACTGCATATGCGCCGGCTCGTCTGGCGCCGCCCCCAGCGGCTGGATCACGCTGTACGTGAAGCCGAAGATAAAGTACAGAAGCCCCAGAACCAGCCATGCCAGCCGCCACGTACCCGCTTTGTTTTCCATAGCGCTATTCTACCTCAGGGACCGTAAGCCGCCGGGCGTCCGATTGGCTATAATACAAGTACGCAGCACGTTATTCTTGTTCCCGCCGACTTTTCATTTCTAAAACCATTTCCTCCCACGCCTGACATCGCCTTACCCCCTTCGCTTCACTGAGACGAAGACAGGCAAACTTTGGAGGCGGTGGTCTGCCGAGCAGGCATTCCCAAGCAAGAAGTTAAGGAAAATCTAATTTAATAAGACTGCTCGCCGCATTGAAAAAATGAGTGGCACGTTGTATATTCTAAGTATTAATTATTGTATAATAGTGTAGTGGCTACAGTAGGCGCAGCTTTGCGCCGCTTAGCTGAAAAGATGTATTTTCCTCTAGATTCGCGGAAACTCGGGCCAGCATAGAGACTGGAAGTATAATAAGCGATATGGACTTATCGACCCGAGAAGGAAGACGAAAGCAAGGCGGGCGCATCAAGAGGGCGGCAAAGGACGCGGGACTCTCGCTCGATGATCTGGCCAGCCGTGTCGGGTGCTCGCGGGCGCTGATCTACCAGTATGTTTCCGGTGCGCTGCTGGCGCAGTCAAACCGTTTGCAGGTGATCGGCGAAATCGTCAACAAGCCTCTGGATTATTTTTTCGCCGCCGATGAACCGCCGGTTTCCGAAGCGTCGGCCGAAAAGCGTTCCGACGAGCCTAGCTGGATCCGGGAGCGAGTTCTGAATTTGCGCAAACTCCTTGATGCGTATTCTCTCCCGGCGGATCCACGCGCAATCGCCGATACTTGTCAGCAGATCCGCAGCCTCATCGAAGCCGAGGGTGACGCTCTCGCTATTGCGGAAATCTTATTCAAACACGGTGACGCACTTATTCAGCTCCAGGATTTCGGTTCGGCGAAAGCCAAGTTCCAGGAAGCAGGTTCACTGTTTCGAGAAGGCGGCCGCTCCGGCGCCGCCCTGAGCTGTCTGCAGAGCTTAGGTCACATCAACGTACAGCTGGGACGCACGGACGAAGCGATGAAGCTGTTCGAGGAAGTTTCGCAAGGCCAGTCGTGGCAGCATCGCTGGCAGGGCGCCCTGTCGCTAGGCGCGGTTCATGAAGTACTCGGAAACTATGCGGCTTCTGCGGATCTATTCATGCAGGCGACCGAGATCGTCGAAGAGAACGCCAACCGAGCGGAAACGGAAATCCCCATCCTCTTCATCGAGTCGAATTGGGCTAATCTGGATCTTGATTGGGGAGAGTACACAAGCGCCATGAACCGCGCGGAGCGATGTGTCGCGCTGGCGCAGAAGCTGGGTATTCAGGACCAATATGTCGAAGCCAAATTGACGCGCGGCATCGCGCTGCTTGAGCTATACGAGATCAAGAGCGCATTGTCCGAAGTGAGCACGGCGCTCGATGTATCGCAGCTTTTACGCGATAACCCGCGTCGTTCGATTGCGCTGAGCTATCGCTCGCGATGCCAATCGGCGATTCTTAAACCTGACGAAGCGGTGATCGACGCAAAGGAAGCGCTCACTCTGGCTCTCCGATGCGGAGCAAACCGAGCCGAGGTGCTGGCGCAGCAAGTTTTAGTAGAAGCTTACCTGAGCGCCGGAAACTATCCGGAGGCCCAATATCACATCGATCAGGCGTCGTCGGCGGCGGAAAGCCAAGGGCTTCGTCTGCAGCAGGCTCAGTCGGCCGTGCTGCGCAGCCGTCTGTTCATGGTCACAGGGCAGCTGGATTCCGCCTGTGAAATGGCGCTTGGAGCCCTCTCGATTGCGAACACGCTGGAAGCGAAATCCGTGATTCTCGATGCACATCTTCTGCTTGCATCCACGAACCTTGCACGGAAGCGCTGGGAGGATGCTAGAATACATGCGGACGCCGCAGTAACTCTTGCAACCGCATCTCGCACAATCGTCAGTCTGTGGACCGCTTACTGGCGACTGGCGAGCGCGCAATGGAAACTTGGAGACATGGCGGCGGCGCGCCTCTCTTTTGAATCCGCGCTTGGACATCTTTCGGAATGCCGATGGAGATTTGTAGGGGCGACAGGGCTGGATACGTATTACAACGCCCCCGGAGTGGTGGAATTATTGCAGCGCTGGCTTAACTTTCTCGAGGAAACGGATGAAACTTATAAAGCCGGCAGTCAATCAATCGGACAAGAGTGGTCTGCTCTCGAGCAGTTCGACAGACGCGGCCATAATGCGCGTTCGGAGGCTCTCGGGCGTGACTAAATACTTGTTTGGAGTTAGTCTTGCGGCAATGCTGCTGACAGGATGCGGCGGCGGCGGTGGTGGTGGGCTCAGCGTCACTGGCGGCAGCATCCCTACCGGAACGATCACAGGGCATCTCGCCCTGCCGAGCGGGCAGCCGCTGACCAGCGCAATCGTGACTGCGACCGCGCTGCCCTCAACGCAAGTGTCGGACGTGGTTTCCACGGTCAGCCCTGACGGAAGTTTTTCCGTCACGAATTTACCCACAGGCAAGAATATTGACCTCCGCTTCGCCCAGTCAGGCGTTACGCTGAAAGTGGTGGTTCCGGGCTCACAAGTTCACGGAAATGGAGCTGAGAATATTGGGCAAGTCACAGCGCTCACCACGGTCGTAGCGCAGGCGATCGAAAAAGAAACAAAGAACGCGGATCCTGTAAGCGTCGATCTGATTGTTTCGGGCCAGCTGGAACACCTGCTGAACGAAGTCAAGGCGCAAGGCTCGAGCCAAAGCCAGCAGCAGTTCGAAATTACCGATTCCAACGAGCTGGAGAAATCGGCGACCTCGGCCATCGGCGGTACTGCGAATACAGAGCTAGTCGCTCTCTCAGCGACTCCTCAGCATCATATCGCGGATGTTGCCCTTGACGGGCTCGTAGGTCAAATCTCCGCCATTGGAGGAACAGACGTGAATATTCCGGCACAGCAGCGCGCATCCTTGATTTCGGCGCAGCTCAAGCCGGCGACGTACACGCCCGCAGTGATTGCATCTGCTCTGGTCGCAGCGGGAGCGCCGTCGGCCACCGTCGCCGGGGCCGCCGCCGCCGATGCGGCGCAGCGGATCCAGCTGCCTGCGTGGAACAGTATCAATCCTAAAATAACCCCTTATGAGGCGTTTGCCATCGCGGCGAATCCGACAGGCGCATCGGGCTTTGCCCTGACGCCGGCGCAAGTCAGTCAGTTCTTAAAGAACCTTGGAATAAAATAGACCGCCGCCGACGTGATGTGGCTCGAAGACAACCAAAATAGAATTTGGAAATATCAGAGTTCCCACGTCGGTGTCCCGACCGCTAATCTGTATTGTGATTATTGCTTAAAGCTCGAAAAATATTATCATAATTTTCGCTATTTTAGCAATACTAATGACCAAATACTTCGAGGCCATGAGGTGAGGGAATGGGTTTAAGCGAAGCGATGACCATACGGAGGATTATGAATATTCCAGAGACCGCGGACAACGCCGCGACCCAGCCCGCGATTCTGCTTGCTTGGCCGCGCAGGAGGAGACGATTTCGGCGCGGAGCGGCGCTTATTGAGATGGTCATCGGTTTCACGGTGCTAATCGTGATGATATTCGGAGTCATCGAAGCCGCGCTGTTTTACCAGGACCATGAACTTCTGAATAACATTACGCGTGAGGCCGCAAGGCGCATGTCCGTCGGCGACACCGCTGGAACAACCGGCACCGCAATTCCCAAAGCGCTGCAATGGAATATGGGAAACTCCGCGTTTACGGTGAATACGGTGGGCTTCACAATCGATCAGCCTGCGGATGGATTAAACTCGGGATGGTCACCGCCTCTGCAGAATAATCAGCAAGCCACGAATCGGAAGTGGGTGCGTGTCCAAACCACATACACGCATCGCAGCGTCACTCGGTTCTTCGGGCCAAGCTATATCCTTCATGCAACAGCAATCGTACGTGTGGAAAATGGAGCAAATTAGCAAAGGGGAATTATGATGAAGAAGCAAATATCTCTTGCTTTAAGACGCCGTTTACGCCAAAAAACTCGCGGATCCGTATTAGTGGAGAGTATTTTCGGAGTGATTGTGCTCCTTATTTTCATATTTGGTATCGTTGAGCTTGGCTGGTATTATCGCGACGCCTCCACTCTTAACACGTTTGCGCGCGATTACGCGCGCGACCTCTCCACTGGCATGCCGTCGGAGAGGTCAAGGACGGAGATTATAAACAACAACCATGTCTCCGCAACAAGCCTGCTCCTGCAAAACGGGTTGACCGACGCCAGCTTTTCCGCTTATTACAGCACCGATGGCGGGGTTACGTTTCCTGCGACGCAGATTGTCACGGACGACTCGAGCGGAGCCAAGAATAGCGTTGTGACAGGCAGTCTGGTGATGGTGACGATTAACTATTCGCATAGCCGCATGACCGGGCTTTTTGGAAGTGGATTGGTTCCGATGCAGTCTTCGTCAATTATCTGTAGTTTAGCGGTTTTACCGCTCTCTCTTTTCCTGGCTCACATGGCCTCCGCCATCTGATCAGATTTATTGCGACTTTGCTCGTTCTCGATGGAAGTGTCAAAAACTCCATCTTGATGCTTG
>NZ_JBDSQY010000136.1:0-5329 GCF_039929585.1 Capsulimonas sp. | reverse complement strand
GTCGATCTTCTTTTTCGTGCCGACCATTGAAGGTGTGAGAATCCAACGGATTTGACCATTCTCCGCCCTCGATACGGATTGCATTTAGTGTAGCGAACTGTCTCACCTATTATAGACACAGAGGGATCACTGAATGAACTTGACAATTCGTTAGGCGCCTCGAACTGTTTGAGCCCAAACTACGACGAGAATAATGGAGGTGTTATGCAGGCCTACTGGATCGAAGAAGTTAATGGAGACTTTCGGAAGAGGGATACGCCGCGTCCGACGCTGAAAATGAACCAGGCTCTGATCAGGGTTCACGCCAGCGGCGTAAACCCATTGGACACCAAGATTCGCGCGGGCCAGGCGGCGCACGCCAAGCAGCCGCTCCCAGCAGTACTCGGCCTGGATATGGCCGGAACTGTCGAAGAAGTCGCCACCGGCGTCACTGCCTTCCAGCCGGGGGATGAAGTCTATGGCATGGTGGGGGGCGTCGGTGAGCTGCCAGGGACGCTCGCGGAGTTTGTCGCTGTCGATGTGGACTTGATCGCACATAAGCCCAGGAACCTCTCCATGCGACAGGCGGCGGCGCTTCCGTTGGTGACGATCACTGCCTGGGAAGGACTGGTGGACCGCGCCAAAGTCCACACCGGCCACATAGCGCTTATCCACGCCGGAGCGGGAGGCGTCGGTTATGTCGCGGTCCAGCTTGCGCTTGCCTACGGAGCGAAGGTCTTCGCAACCGTCTCGCCGGACAAGATGTCTATTGTGGAGGACATCGGCGCGATCCCTATCGACTACCGTTCCACTTCCGTGGAAGAATACGTCGCCGCGAGCACGGCAGGCGCCGGTTTTGACATTGTCTATGACACTGTGGGAGGCTCCACACTGGACGCGTCATTTGGCGCGATCAAGCGCTACACCGGCCATGTCGTGAGCTGCCTTGGCTGGGGATCCCACTCGCTGGCCCGCTCTCTTTTCGCGGGGGGACCTACTCCGGTGTGTTCACCCTGCTCCCACTTCTCACCGGCGAATACCGAGCGCGCCATGGCGAAATACTCACCCAGGCAGCCGCTCTCGCCGAGGGCGGGAAGCTCAAGCCTCTTCTCAGCGAACAGCATTTTTCGGTCCAGGACATCGGCGACGCGCACGCTCTGGTCGCGGCCGGCGCTTTGGGAAAGGTCGTTGTCGAGTTTTGAAGAAAAGCGGCAAGGAAAGATGATGGAAAGATCAATCACGGAACATGTCAGCAGTCTGGGATTCGAGGCGACCCTCGAACGGCTGGAACAAGAGATTGCGAAGGGCGGGATGTCCGTGTTTGCCCGCATCGACCACGCGGCGGGCGCACGGGAATTCGGGCTCGAAATGCCGCCAACAGTCGTGCTGCTCTACGGCAGCCCCCGAGGAGGGACTCCCATCATGCTGGAAGCGCCCCTGGCCGCTCTCGATCTGCCGCTCCGCGTGCTGGTGCGCCAGGACGCAAAAGGTCAGGTGCTGATCGCCTTCCACCCAGCCGCGCCCATGCTCCGGCAAGCCGGGGTTCCCGAGGAGCTTGCCACGCGACTGGACCCCGCCCAGCGCATTTTGTGCGAAACGATCTGGCCGGATGGGACGCCGCCTTAACCCAAACAGATGTTAATATTCGCAAGGCGGCTTTTCCTTTTCGAGGTATACTGAGGCGAATAGTTCAACTTCACCTCATCAAGCGTCACTGAAAGAATCATCGAATGGGATTTAAATGCGGTATCGTCGGGTTGCCCAATGTCGGCAAATCCACTCTGTTTAATGCGTTGCTCTCCACCGCGCAGGCGGAAGCGGCCAACTATCCGTTTTGCACGATTGAGCCCAACGTGGGACGCGTCGGCGTGCCGGATGAACGCATCGAAAAACTGGCGGCCATCGTCGGGTCCGCCGCGATCATCCCAACCCAGCTTGAATTTGTCGATATTGCCGGACTGGTGCGCGGCGCCAGCAAGGGCGAAGGATTGGGCAACAAGTTTCTGGCGCACATCCGCGAAGTGGACGCCATTATTTATGTGCTTCGCTGCTTTGAAGATGGCAACATCATTCATGTGGAAAATAGTATCGACCCGATGCGCGACGCCGATATCGTCGAAACGGAACTCGCGCTGGCGGATCTCGAAAGCTTGGAGAAGCGCCTGCCCGCTTTGCAGAAAAGAGCGAAGACCGAGAAAGAGCTGGCGGAGCAAGTCGCCGTCATGGAGCGTGTGCTGCAAGTCGTCGCCGAAGGTCACCCGGCGCGCATGACCGAAATCAACGACGCGAGCGAGCGCCGTCATCTCGAGATGATGCAGCTGCTCACTTCCAAACCGGTGATGTATGTCTGCAATGTCGATGAAGACAGCGCCGCTGACGGCAATGCGCTCTCCGCCAAAGTTGTAGAGATGGCGAAGAAGAAGAACGCGCCTTGCGTGGTGATTTCCGCGCGTATCGAAGCGGAGATTTCAACGCTGCCTAGCGCCGAAGACAAAGCAGACTTCTTGTCGTCACTGGGCCTCGCGGAAACCGGCTTGGCGCAGATTATCAAAGCCGGCTACCGTCTGCTTGATCTCGTCACCTATTTCACTGTCGGCCCCAAAGAAACCCGCGCTTGGACGATCATCAAAGGCATGCAAGGCCCCGCCGCCGCCGGCGTCATCCATACCGATTTTGAAAAGGGCTTTATCCGGGCGGAAACCATCGCGTACGACGACTACATTGCGTTTAACGGCGAACAGGGCGCAAAAGAGGCTGGTAAATTCCGTTTGGAAGGCAAAGAGTATGTCGTGCAAGACGGCGACGTGTTGCATTTCCGATTCAAAGCTTAGAGTGAAAACCGCCTTACAGATCATGGTATCTGTAAGGCGGTTTTTTTATTCTCAGACTAAAGAAGACGGCGTCAGACATTGCTGACGCCGCCGTCGACGACCATGTCGGATCCAGTCATGAACGAGCTCTCGTCCGAGGCAAGGAAGAGCGCGGCCGCCGCCAGTTCCTCGGGACGCCCAATTCTCAGCATGGGAGTGTAGTTGGCGTACATCTTACGAATCTCGTCGGCGCCTTCGGGCGTAGTCGCCTGGGCGTCGATGATCGGGGTGTCGACGGGGCCCGGGCTCAGGAGGTTCGCGCGGATGCCGCTGTCCTTGAATTCGGCCGCCCAGGTTCGGACATAAGAACGCACCGCCGCCTTGGTGGCGGCATAGGTCGAGTGGTTCGCCAGGCCCATGTAGTGCATGGCCGAGGACACGAGAATGATCGACCCTCCGCTGCCCATCATCGGCAGCATCTTCTGCACGAGGAACAGCGGCCCCTTGGCCATTAAGTCGAACGTGCGATCGAAATGCTCCTCTGTGATTTCGTTCAGCGGCATCGGCTCGGTGAAGCCGGCGTTGGACACGACGATGTCCACCTTGCCTTGAGCACTCCGGACAGCGTCGGCGACGCGGTCGAGATCCGCAAGCTTGGACGCGTCCGCCTGGATCGCCGTGACGTTGGAGCCAATGAGCTGCACCGCCTCGTCGAGCGCCTCCTGACGACGAGCGAAGATGAACACATAGGCCCCCTCCTCCACGAACCGCTGGGCGATGGCAAGCCCGATACCGCTGTTTCCGCCGCTGATGACGGCGACCTTACCACTAAGCGCTGACATATTTTATCTCCTTTGTAGAAAACCGGCACACCTGACCTTGAGTATGTTGTATACTATCCGTTAAGGAAACAAAAATACAAGTACTTACCTAAAAGTAAGTGTCAAGTGTGAGGTCAACAATGAAGAAAGACAGCTATTCCAATGGTCTTGAAGCAGCTCTATCGCTGATGGGAGGTAAATGGAAATTCCTGATCATTTGGCGCCTCATGACGGGTAAGCAGCGCTTTGGAGAACTTCGCCGCATGGTGGGCGGCGTCAGTGAGAAAGTGCTCATCCAGGATCTCAAAGAGCTGGCCGATGACGGCATTGTGAGGCGGATCGACCATAAAGAAGTGCCGCCGAAAGTAGAGTATGAACTGACGGAGCTTGGGGAAACGCTTGCCGAGGCGTGTCATCCTCTCTGCGAATGGGGAAAGAAAAACATGGCTCACATCCTTGATCTCGACGATCCAACGCGCTCCAACTGTGCTCTCAAGCGAAAACGGGCCGCAGCGGCCATCGATAGTTAGTTGAGATGATAGACACAAGCGCCCTCGCTGACGAAGCGCTGTGCAGGGCCGATCCATACGATGCCTCATACGCCCGCCAGAGGGTACAATCAATGGCGCAAGGTACTTTTTCACTGGCTGGCGGCAACGAGAGGATATCAACGATGAACAAGAATACAATCTGCCTGTGGTACGACAACGACGCGGAAGGGGCCGCGAACTTTTACGCGCAGACCTTTCCCGACAGCACCGTCGGCGCGGTGAACCGCGCGCCATCCGACTTTCCCGGCGGCAAGCAAGGCGACGTCCTGACCGTCGAGTTCACCGTATGCGGCGTCCCGTGCTTAGGCCTCAACGGCGGGGACACGTTCAAGCAAAGCGAAGCGTTCTCGTTCCAGATCGCCACCGACAACCAGGAAGAAACCGACCGCTATTGGAACGCAATCGTCGGCAACGGCGGCGAAGAGAGCATGTGCGGCTGGTGCAAGGACAAGTGGGGAATATCCTGGCAGATCACGCCCGTAGCCCTAACCGTGGCCTTCACCGACCCAGACCGCGCCGCCGCCAAGCGAGCGTTCGACGCGATGATGGAGATGCAAAAGATCGATATCGCCAAGATCGAAGCCGCGCGTCGAGGCTGAAGCCAGAGCCTCGGGTGGTGCCCAGGGACTTCATCGCCAAATACTCGGTATCCGCCGATCGACTGCAAATCGAGGTCGGCGGTAAGCCCGTGTTGAAACACCTCTATGCCGTTGATCTTGTCATCCGAGCCCCAGCACCGGGAAAGACCCTGCGCCAGGTTGTCGCACGTGCTAACGCGATTCGCCCTCAGTTATCCTCCGTCTCATGCCCCATCAGGTGCCGGACCGAGTACGCCTGGCCCGTGTGATACGCCACGTGGAAAGCCTGGTATTGGACGATGTTCCCCCAAGTCCCCCACTGACCCGGGCACGCCTCGTCTTTCTCCTTGTCGGCTACCGCGGCTTTCGCCGCCTCATGCACCAGCATGAGCTCTTCGAGCACCTGGGCGGTGCTCAATTCCAAGCTGTACGGCTCGGTCACATTGGAGGTGTAGTACCGGAACCCGTGATCCAAGAGCGGACTCTGGATCGGAAGCGTCGCCAGGTCGGGCCGATCCTCGCCCCCACCCGTGACCCACACGCCCTGCCAATAAGCCACATGTCCGGCAAGCTCGCCGACGCTCAGCAGC
>NZ_JBDSQY010000135.1:0-30946 GCF_039929585.1 Capsulimonas sp. | reverse complement strand
GGAGATTGGCATTTTCCGGTCCCCCAGAATTGGGGCGGAGGGGCCATCATAAATCTGTGGGAGCGGAGGGACTCCTAATTCTGAACCCTTCCCCCCGCGAAGCGGCTTGCTGGGGAAGCGGCTTGCTGGGGAAGGGGCGCGCGAAGCGCGGGCATAGGTCACTAATCCATCACCGCCTCCACATGTCCCACCGACGCTGTCTTATTCTTACGCAGCAGGAATACCGCCGGCAGCGTGATCATATTCACAATCAGCATCGTCAGAAACGCGTCGGCGTAGCTCATGGTCATTGCCTGGCGCATCAGGCCTTTGTCGAGCAGTCCAAGTGCGGCGCTGTGGGCGGCGGAGGCGCTGAGGCCATGGTGCATCAGTCCGCCGGTCAGTGCGTGGACGCGGTCGGTGAAGATAATGTTGGCGTCGTTGTAATTGGACAGCAGGTCGACGCGGTGCATCTGGATGTGTTTCGTAACGAATGTCGCGAGCGCCGCGATGCCGAATGAGCCGCCGAGCTGGCGGGAGAGGCTCAGGAGGCCTGACGCCTGCTGCAATTCGTGCTTTTTCAAACTGGCGAACGCCGCCTGATTGATCGGGATGAATAGGAAGCCCGCGCCCAGGCCACGGATCAGCAGCGCGAGAGCGGTGTCGGCCTGACCGGACTGGCTGGAGATGTGGCCGAGCATCCACATCGAAAGCATCGTCATCAGGGTGCCGAAGACGATCACGATTCGGGTGTCGATCAGGGGCTTGGGACGATTGAGGATCGCGCCGCAGATCACGATGGCCGATGCCGTCGCCATGCCGCCCGGCAGCAGCGCGAGGCCGGTCTGCATCGATGTGAACCCAAGCACGGTCTGCGCGAGCAGCGGAAACAGATAGGTGCCGCCGTAAAGGCCGAAGCCGAGCACGATAAACAGGAAGAGGCACGCCGAGAGTGTCGGGTTTTTCAAGACCCGGAAATCCACGACCGGGTTTCGGTTGCGCGGCGAGAGCTGCCAGTAGATCAGGCCGCTGATACAAATTACCGAGACGATCGCGAGGGTGACGATCATGCTGCTCTGGAACCAGTCGTTACGCTCTCCTTCCTCCAGAAGATACTGCATCGAACCCAGGCCGAGCGCGAGCAGGCCGATGCCGATCCAGTCGACGGTTCCCGCCTTGCTGGGCGCCTCGGCGTCGTGCAGGAACATCACCACGAGGACAGCCGAGACAATGCCAATCGGGACATTGATGAGAAAGCACCAGTTCCAGGTGTAGTTGTCCGTGATCCAGCCGCCGAGTGTCGGCCCTAAGGTGGGAGCGACGGTCAGGCCCATCATGAACATCGATTGGACAAAGCCCTGTTCGTGCTTTGGGAAAACTTGGATCAGGGTCGCCTGCGCGGTCGAAAGCAGTGCGGCGCCGCCCGCCCCTTGGAGAATTCGCCAGAAGACCAGCTCGCCGAGCGTGTGCGATGTGCCGCAGAAGAACGAGGAAACAACGAACACGATGATCGAGGCTGTCAGATAACGCTTACGGCCGAAGCGCTGCGTCAAAAAGGCGGTCATCGGCAGGAAGATGACGTTGCTGAGAATATAGCCCGTCACGACCCAGCCAATCTCCTCGCTGGTTGCGCCGAGATTTCCGGCCATCTGTGGCAGGGCGACGTTGACGATGGTCGTGTCCAGCACTTGAAGAATGGCGGCTGTGATGAGGCCCGCCAAAATAAACCAGCGATAGGGGTTCAGGGCTTCGACGACGGGGTGCGCCGCCGCCGGAATTACGTCAGGCGTTTCGGGCATGCGTGTGCTTAAACCTTTGGCGCGTCCACGCGGCGTTCGACGCCGCGGCGGAAAAACAGGGCGACCGAGCCGGCGATCTCCTCGGGTGTCGCCTTCCCGGAATCGACGAGCTGTTCGTAGGAAGGATCGCAGATCAGGGCGAGCAGAACCTGGACGACCATGGCGCTGGAAAGTCCCGGCTCAATCTGTCCCGCTTCAATCGCCGCATCCGCGATCTCCTGGATCGCGCGCGCTCGGCGGTCAAACGCCTCACGGTATTCGGGGCTCGCCTTGACATGCATTAGAATCGGCCTCGCCTTGACGAACGCCGCGCGCGTGGGGGTAAAACGGACTTCCATCATCCACCGGACGACACGCTCCAGCCGGTCGATCGGCGGCAATTGCGGATCGATCGACCGGATCGATTGGATGCCCTCCTCGGCGAAGATCATCACGGCGCGCAGCGCAATATCTTCCTTCGAAGCAAAGTGATGATAAAGCGTTTGGCGCGAAATCCCAACTCTCTCCGCCAGCTCCTCCATCGTCAGCGCGTCGTATCCTTTTTCCGCCAGCAGCGCAAAGGCCGCCTGCAAAATCGTCTCGCCCCGCTCGCGTCGCTGACGCTCACGCAGACCCGATTTCGCCGTTACCGTCAATTCTTCGACAATCATGACAAATATTTTACACACTTGTAAAATATTTGTCAAGGGAGTAAGAATATTGAGGGCGCCGTGTTTTTGAGGGGAACCCGTCATAATGAAGGGCAATGAACGATATTTCCAACACACCCAGCAGCGGCAATTCACTGACCGCCGCGCTCCAGGCGGCGCTCGCCGCCCGAACGCAGTTTCTTGACGCGCGTCACGAGATGGCCCTGCGTCTTTTCAACGGCTTTTACGAAGGCTTTCCTAATCTTGTCGTCGACCTGTACGGTCGTACGCTGATCGTTTACAACTACGCGCATACACCCTCCGACGCCGATGACGCCATTGGGGAAGCATTCGAGTTCTTTCAGGAAGCCTTGCCCTGGGTCACCTCGATCCTGGTAAAGGCGCGCTACGGAGCGCTGGAGGAAGAGAAGAAGGGGAGATTGCTCTGGGGATCGGGGATCGACAAGCGCATCCGTGAAAACGGAGTCGCTTACGCCGTGGACCTGCGCATCAATCAAGATGCGAGTTTCTATCTCGACACTCGACACCTGCGTGAGTGGGCAAAAGATAATTTGGAAGGCAAGACCGTCCTGAATACCTTCGCCTACACAGGCAGCATCGGCATCGCCGCGCGCGCCGGCGGCGCCAGCCGTGTCGTGCAGATCGATCTGAGCCGGACGTTTCTCAATGTCGCCAAGGAATCTTGTACGATCAACGGCTTCTCGATCGACCGTCTGGATTTCCAGGCCGGCGACTTCTTCCCACGCGTCAGCCACCTGAAACGCGACGCCGCCCGCTTTGACTGCGTCTTCGTGGACCCACCGCTGTACTCCAAGACGCGCGGCGGCAAGGTCGACTTGATGGAAGAGAGCCATCGCATCTTGAACAAAGTCCGGCCTCTGATCAACGATGGCGGCTGGCTGGTCACGATCAACAACGCACTTTTTGTCAGCGGCGCCGAATATATGGCGATGCTGGAATCGCTCTGCGCCGACGGCTATCTTTCCATCGAGACAACGATTCCCGTCCCGCAGGACTTCATCGGCTTCTCCGAGACGCCCGCCGGCGTCCTGCCCGCGGACCCTGCGCCGTTCAACCACGCCACAAAAATCGCCGTGCTGCGCGTGCGCCGCAAGGACGCCATAGCGAAGCCGACCGACGAGAGTTGATCGTCTCTTAAGGAAAGAAGCGCTGGTATAATCGGGATGTCTTGTGCGTGTGGCTGTTAGGGAAGGTTACTGGATTTGCAGTCGCCAGGTCGCGAAAAATTGTCCGGTGTTCTGGCTGACGACATGCCCATCGCCCATCAGGACTAAATAGCGCCGCTGGTCCAGAACATGTGACCCGTGCCAGCCGCCGTTGCCGTCTTCCAGGATATTGATTTGGGAGGGGCCGAATTCGGACCCGGCGGTTTGCGGATCGGTGGCGCTGAGATTCGAATCGGATTTTCCGAGCAATGGAATTTCTGTACGGTAAAAATAAGACGTTTTAAAGTCGGGATTTTCAAACATTGTCGGGCGCGCGTTCAAAAGCACTGGGGCGCCGCCATAGAAATTGGCGTCGAGTTCATCAAACCCAGTGTCTGAGGGACAGCGCCATAGGGTGGGAGACTTGATGTACGGACTGAGAACATCATTCAGACGTCCCATGGTCTGAATCAAGGCCTTGCGAGCTGGATCCGCATCCCAAATCGGCGTGAATTCGTCGGACGGATCCTTGGCCCATGGATAGAGACCGTCGGCGTCCTCCATGTACATCGACATGGCGATCCCGATCTGACGCAGGTTGCTGCTGCAAGTTGCGCTCCGCGCTTTTTCGCGGGCGGCGAAAAAGGCGGAGAACAGCAAGGCGGCAAGGATCGAGATGATCGCGATGACGACCAGGAGCTCGATCAGCGTAAATCCGGCGCGTGCTCGTGTAGGGATCATAAGTTTAGTCTCTGAATTATTGTATCATAACTGAGGCCGGGAATTGCTTCCGGCGCATGATTCCGGAAGTGGGATGTTTTCGTGAGTAACCATTCGAGCGCATATGATACGGGCAAACCGGTCGCGCCGCCGCTGACGCTGTACCTGCGGGAGGCGTCCGTGCAGGCCGAGCTGGATACGCTGCGTGGGCTGAGCGCCGCCCGCGCAGCGCGCCGTGCGTGCGATGAGAAGTTCTCCAATGAAGCGCTGGCGTCGCTCGCCCGCGTCTGCGCGGCGGAGGGGGCGGAAGACGCTTCCTGGGATCTACTGGAAATGCTGACGGAACGCGTCGCGGGCCGCGTCGCGCGCCATCTGCGCGTTTGGGGAGTGATGGAGCAGGAGGCGCGCGAGGATCTGTCGCGCGAGATCCTGACGGCGATGTACGATTGCGTTCTCTGCCGCGATGTCACGCAGGAGTTTTGGGAGTGCCGATTTTGGGTCTGTTTCGATCGGCGCGCCCGCACTATTCTGCGTAACTACCGGGCGGCCGAACCGGAACACGTCGTGCTGGACGCTCTGCCGGAAGCGCCGGCCATCGTCGGGCTTTCGATGGAAGATCATGCGATGGTCCGCTCGGCGCTGGCCGCGCTCCCCGAACCGCTGCGCGCCGCGTTCGTGCTCAAGCATTACGCCGGCTTCCCGGAAGAAAGCGTCAGCCCGGATGAGCCCACGGTGGCGACGATCCTTGGGGTGAGCGGACGCACCGTACGCAACTACTTGAAACGCGCGCAGGATCTACTGGCGCCCTGGCGCGAACGAGAAAATTGACGATCGCCGCCCTGGCGCGAGCGGGAGGATTGACGATGAGCGAACATACGAATTACGGAGGCGCCGCCCTCGATCTCTCCCGGCCGGATGCGGGGGATGTGCTGGTAGCCGGATTTACGCAGGCGCTGGAGGCGAGCGACGATCCCGCCGCCGTGCTGCGGCTCTGGTCCGAGCGGCATCCGACCATGGCGCGCGATTTCACGGAGGCTGCCGCCGCGCTGCTGGGCGGCGACTTTGAGTTTACCGCCGACCTGGAAGCCGAAGAGCGGGAGATTGCCGCTCTCGGCCGCGACCTGCTGCGCTCCCGGCGAAGCGCGGTTCTCCTGTCGCCGCGCGTCCGCGAGTGCGGCTTTGAGCGCCTCGATGATGTCGCCCGCGCCCTGCGTTTGCCGCCCGGCGTCCTCGATCGTCTGGACCGGGGCCGGATTTCCCTGCAAACCCTTCCCGCCGCCTTGCTGGACGCCCTCGGTCAGAAGCTGCAATGGACGATTGGGGAAGTCATGACCGCGCTTCAGGCGCCCCAAATGACTCCCGCGAACGCCGGCGCCGTTTGCGAGGCGCCGGCGGGGTATTGGTCTCAGGAAACATTCGCGGAGGCGCTGGCCGAATGCGCTTCCGAAGATCCCGAAGGCGCTCGCCTTTGGGCTGACTCCCTGGATAAAACTTAATTTATGAAGATTGTTATTCCCGGCGGAACGGGTCAAGTCGGAGTGCTGCTCGCGCGGATGTTTCATGGCAGCGGACATGAAGTGACGGTTTTGAGCCGGCGGGCGGTTTCCGCCCCATGGCCCGTGGTCCAATGGGACGCGGAGACGCTGGGGAGCTGGGCCGAAGAGTTTGAAGGCGCGGACGCCGTGATCAATCTGGCCGGACGCAGCGTCAACTGCCGCTACACCCCGGAGAATCGGACGGAGATCCTGGAATCCCGGGTCAACTCCGCGCGCGTCGTCGGTGAGGCGATCATAAGCGCGAAGCGCCCTCCCAAAGTCTGGCTTCAGGCGAGCACCGCGACGATCTATGCGCACCGCTTCGACCGTCCCAACGACGAAATGACGGGCATCGTCGGCGGCTCCGAGCCGGACGCTCCGGACACGTGGAAGTTCAGCATCGATGTGGCGGAGGCGTGGGAGCGGGTGGTGGATGATATGGAGACGCCGAATACGCGCCGCGTCAAAATGCGCTCAGCCATCATCATGAGCCCCGACAGCGGCGGTCCGTTCGACGTTTTGCTGAGCCTTGTGCGGCGTGGCCTGGGCGGAACGTCCGGCAGCGGCCGTCAGTACGTCTCCTGGATACACGACTACGACTTCATCCGCGCCGTCTGCTGGCTGATCGAGCATCCCCAGTTCGAAGGCCCGGTCAACCTCGCCGCCCCCGGGCCACTGCCGAACGCCGATTTCATGCACGTCCTGCGCGCCGCCTGGGGAACGAAGTTCGGTCTGCCCGCCGCCGAATGGATGCTGGAGATCGGCGCCAAAGTCCTCAAAACCGAAACGGAGCTAATTCTCAAAAGCCGCCGCGTCGTTCCCAGCCGACTGCTGCGCGAGGGATTCCAGTTCGAATTTCCCGCATGGCCCGAAGCGGCGCTGGATTTGACTCAGCGCTGGAAAGAAGCGAATAAGAAATAGGAAAGCTCTATCCCGTCCGACGCGCGAGCAGCAGGCAGGCGTCGTCCTGGAGGCGGCCGCCGGCGAAGTTTTGGGCGCCGCTGAGGATCGCGCGGGCGATCTGGCTGAGGGCGGGGAAGGAGCGGGCCTGGGCGGCGATGCGGGTCATGCCTTCGTAGCCAAAGAAGACGTTGCCTCGGCGCGCCTCGGTGATGCCGTCCGTGGCCATCAGCGTCGTGTCTCCGATGTTGAGATGCACGTGGATGGAGTCGTACTCCACGCCGCTGATGGACCCGATCGGCAGGCCGCTGGCGGGCGCTTCCTCACACAGACCCGACGTGCGCAGGATCAGTGGCGGCTCGGCGCCGCAGACCGTGATTTCCAGATCGCCGGTCTTGGGGTCGAAGACGGCGAGGGTGAGACTGACGATCATGTCGTCGGTCTGCTCGGGCAGCGTGTGTGCTTCGCAAACGAACTCGTTGAGGCGTCCGGCCGCGATGGCGGGGCTGGACGTGTCGCGCATAAAGGCGCGCAGCGTAAATTTGATTTCGGCGGTGCGCGCGGCGGCCGCGAGCCCCTTGCCCGCCACATCCCCCAGCACCAGCGCGATCTTGCCGCCGCTGATGGAAAAGGCGTCGCAGAAGTCTCCTCCTACCTGCGCCTCATCCCAAGCCGCTTCATACAGCGATTCAATCGTGAGACCCGGAAAGCCGTCGCGGGGCGGCATGATGAGCAGGGAGCGCTGGAGAGTCTCAGAAATCCGATGCTCGCGCTGGTAGGCGTGCTCCAGTTCGGCCTGCGCGCGCTTCAGCGCGGTGATGTCCGAGATCATTGCCGTGATGGTGCGGCGGCCACCGGAATCGCTCAGCGCGCTGGCGCTGCTCAGATAGTACAGCTCGGAGCCATCCTTGCGGCGCAGACGCGATTCGACTGCCCCCTTGGAGCCGTCGAGCCGCTCGGTGAAGTGCGAGCGCGCTTCCGCCAGATCGGAGTCGAAGACGAAATCGTAGATTGAGCGACCGAGCATTTCGTCGGGGCCATATCCGAGCATTTCCGCGATCCGGCCGTTGACATAGGTCGTGACGCCATACTCATCGTAGGACCACACGCCTTCGAATGTGGTGTCGACGATATGCCGGTACCGTTCCTCGCTTTCGCGCACGGCCTGTTCGGCGCGCTTGCGGTCGGTATTGTCGTGGACGGCGAGGACCGCGCCCATGATCATGCCGCTGGGGTCGATGATCGGCGCATTTGCGCAGAGTACAGGTACGAAGGAGCCATCGCGGCGGACAAACGTGTCCTCATGATTGCGCACGCCCGTACCCGTGGTGAACACCGCTGTGAGCGGACTTTCCAGCATCGCGTTGCGCGTTCCGTCGGGCTTGAGATAATGGACGGCGTCGTGCAGGACTTTGCCCACCAAATCGCTTGCGACCCAGCCGACAAGCTGTTCGGCGGCTGGGTTGAGAAACGTGACGCGGCCGGCGGTGTCCATCATGAACAGCGCCTCCGTGGTGTTGTCTGTCAGAGATCGGGTCAGGACGAATTGCTGGCGCAGCTGCTCCTCCGCGGCGCGGCGGCCGGTGATGTCCTCGACAAACGCCAGCAGATAGCGGGAAGCCCCGGAGCGCGGGGTGACGACCGACATGGTCACGTCCACCCAGACCGCGCCGCCATTTTTGTGGATGTAACGCTTCGCGATGGCGTAAGTCGAAAGCTCGCCGGCGAGCAATTGGCTGAGCATATCCAGTTCGTCGTGCAGATCGTCCGGGTGCGACATCGATTGGTTTGTGCGCAGGAACATCTCATCCCGAGTGTAACCCAAGATATCGCAGAGCCGCTGGTTGACGCGCAGCCAGCGTCCGTCCGGCGCGACGTGGCCGATTCCGAGCGCCGCTTCTTCGAAGGTGGCGCGGAACCGCTCCTCGCTCTCCTCCAGCGCCTGCTCGACTCGCTTTCGGTCGGAGATATCCCGGAAGTAAACCGCAAGGCCGTCTTCAGTCGGGTATCCGCGCAGCTCCAGCCAGATGTCCCGCCGCTGCGTGTGTTCCTCCAGAGTGATCGCGGACCGTTCCGCCATCGCTCGGTGGTACTCGTAATAGGCGTTCGTTCCCACAAGATCGGGATAAACCTCCCATAGGATCTTTCCGAGAAGCTCCTCGGACCGCTTATTTAGGAAGCGCTCCGCCTCTGGGTTGACCCGCAGAATGCGCCACTCCCGATCCAATGAGACATACGCTTCCGCGCTGCTTTCCAGGATGGAGTCCGTCGTCTGAGAGTTTTGTCGCATGGCGTGTTCCAAATGGCGTCCGTCGTCGCTTGAATTCGCAGTTGGTGATAGTATTAGTATACAATGACAAGCGTTCAGTGTCAAACGCGGTGCGGCAGGCTGCTACAATGGAATTTATTGTCTGTAAAAATGTTTCACTGCAAAATCCAGGCAAAACCTCTAGTATAATAAAGATTACGGCGGATATCGAGCGTATAACGCCGATGAACGCCATTTGACGGTTGACCGAAGGAGTTCCGCTCGCCCATGAATGACGCCTCAAGAACTCCGCCGATTATTGAATGCCCATTCCTCCAATCGGATGAGAAGGACGGCGTGGATCATCTTGTCCATCTCGCCGCGGAGATTTGCGACGCCCCGATGGCGGCTCTGGCGCTCGTGGAGAACCGCCGAATCCTGTGGCGCTCGGGCGTGGGGATCAGCGGCGGCGAGAGCGCGTTCTGTCTTCAGGCGCTCGCTCATAATTCCCCCTGGACTGTCAAGGACGCCCGTCAGGAGGCGCGTTTCCGGCAGCATGCCTGGGTGACGGGGGAGCCACACGTCCGCAGCTTCATCGGAACTCCTCTGGCGGCCTTCAGCGGCGGCTCCGAGGGCGTGCTCTGCATTTGGGATACGCGAAGCCGGTCATTTTCCGAACGCGAGATGCGCGCCGTGGTCCAGATCGGACACGCGCTGACGGCTCACCTCGACTTGATGTCGCATACGGCGGCGCTGGAGACGCGCTTGATCCGTTCCGGCGAGGACGAAGCGCTTCTTCAGGATCAGATCAATTGGATCAATAACTACGGCCGGGACTTGGAAGTTCGCGCCGCGCGTCTGGAGGCGATCAACGCGCGTCTGGAGGCGCTCGCCAAGCTGGACGGCATGACCGGCCTCAAGAACCACCGCGCTTTCCAGGAGCGTTTGGAAACCGAGTTCCAGCGCGCCTCACGTTACAATATGCCGCTTTCGCTGCTGCTGCTCGATGTCGACCATTTCAAATCGTTCAACGATACCTATGGGCATCTTGCGGGGGATGAAGTGCTGAAGGTGCTGGCGCATGTTCTCCAGGAGAGCGCGCGCGGCCTGGATTTTGTCGCGCGCTATGGTGGCGAGGAGTTCGTGATGATCCTCCCGCACGCCGATTATTTGGGCGCCGTCGGCATCGGGCAGCGCATGCGCGAAGGGATCGAAGCCGCATCCTGGCCGCACCGACCGATCACCGCCAGCGTCGGAGTCTCCACCCTCACCCGCGCCATGGAGCGCCCCAGCGACATGATCGCCCACGCCGACCGTGCTCTGTACGCCTCCAAAGCCGGCGGCCGAAACCGCGTGACCCACGCCCGCGATTTGCGGGAGGTGTGATCTATTCCGCGCTTCGGCCGACCTGTGAGTAACCTTTGTTACTCATGCCCCGCCGAAGCCGCCAGCCCCGCTGTGACCATCTCCACTTCGGGTTTTCCGTCTATGTCTCGCCATACGCCGCACGGCGCGCCGTCGGTGCTTGTCTCTAGTTCCACCGTGCTGCCGTCCATGCGCAGGGCGGGGTGGTAGAAGGCTCCGACTTGTTCTGCGTCGCCCGCAATGTAATGGCCGATCAGGGAGCGGCGGAATCGGTCGGTGGTTGTGTTCGGGAAACTGCCGTGGATGACGCTGCCGTTGAAGAAGAGTACGTCGCCGGCCGCCATGAGGATAGGGGTCGGAGGCGTCTGTTCGGGGATGGGAACGGTGACATCGGTGAAGCTGAGTGTGGTGTCGGCTTTCTGGGGGCAGAGCAGGGGCAGATCGTGGCTGCCCGGGATCGCCTGCATGCAGCCGTTCTCCTCGTCGCAAGGGTCCAGCGCGAGCCAGGCCGCCATGCATGTGCCGGGTTGGACGCGCAGGTAGAAGTTGTCCTGGTGCAGCGCCTGACCGCGCGCGCCGGCGGGCTTGAAATAAAGCATCGTCTGCACGGCGAGCGGCTCTTCGCCGAGCAGCTGCGTGAGAATGTGGTTGATCCGGGAGTCCAATAGCCAGCGCAGGCTGATTTCATCCCAGCGGTGCATGTGGATCATGCGCGGGAAGCGTTTGAGAGGATCGTCACTCGTCAGGTCGACGCCGTCGAAATCGCCTGGATACGTTCCCTCGGTGCGGAGCGCCATGTAGTGCTCGCGCAGGCTGGCGACTTCCTCCGCCAAAAACAGACCTGGAACGACCAGAAAGCCGTCGCGCTCGTAGCGCGCCTTCGCCTCGACATCCAATTCTCCCATGACGCTCATCGTGCTCTCCTGATCTACGCGCGCTCGTTTTCCGTGCGCTCTTTGACTGAGTGAATCCGTGGACGCGCTTTGGCGTGCGGCGCAAGCACTCGTTGGATGCGCGGCTTGGCGGCGACTGTGTACAGCACGACGCCCGGATGGCCCAGGGAGGAGCGGACGACCAAGCCCAAGAGTGTCAAAACACCGATCAGCAGCGCCAAGGGGCCGATCAGCGCTCGTTTTGTTCTTTCCATATTGGAATAAGACACAGAATGGCGGAAAAAGTTCCGTATTCCTATGATATCTCTGAATTCCCGTCCGAATGAATGTTCGTGACTGGTGGACGCCGTTCGTAATTATGATACAATATGACCTGTAACTCAAGTCTACGTATGAGGCTTTTTTCCTGCCCCGGCTCCTGGAGGCCCTTTTGCTGATCATTCGTGACCTCGTCAAAGTCTATCCCGGCGGCGTCACCGCCCTGCATGGCGTCTCGCTGGAAATCCCCCACGGCATGTTCGGACTTCTGGGGCCGAACGGCGCTGGAAAAAGCTCGCTGATGCGGGTGCTTGCCGGCGTCCTGGAAGCAACCTCAGGCTCGGTAAAGTTGGACGATCTGGATGTACTGAAGCATCCGGACCAGCTCTGGCCGCAGCTCGGATTTCTGCCGCAGGAGTTCGGGTTTTATCCGCACCTGACCGGCGCGGCGGTGCTGGACTTCTTACTGAAGATGAAGGGCGTGCAGTCGCCCATGAGCCGGCGCGCGCTGACATCTGAACTGCTGGGGCGCGTCAACCTGACCGGGGCGGCGAACCAGCGGGTCAAGGAGTATTCCGGAGGAATGCGGCAGCGACTGGGAATCGCGCAGGCGATCGCCGGGAACCCGAGGCTGCTGATCGTGGATGAGCCGACCGCAGGTTTGGATCCGGAGGAGCGCCAGCGTTTCTATCGGATCCTAACGGAGCTTGCCGCCGACCGGACGGTATTGCTGTCCACGCATATTGTTGAAGACGTGGCCGTCCTCTGCCCGCGCTTCGCGATCATTCGTCAGGGCCGTGTCGTCGCGCAGACGACCCCGCGCGAGGCGCGCGCCCTGGTGGAAGGTATGGTCTACGCGGGGCGTGTCGAAGCCAATTGGATGGAGGAGTTTCGCCGCCAGTTTTTGGTGCTTCAGGAGACGGTGGTCGAGGGGATTTACCATGTGCGCGTGCTTGGGGCGTACGGCGTCGCGCCGACGGGATTCCAGCCTTCGCCGCCGACCCTGGAGGACGCCTATCTGGCGCTGATCAGCGGCCGCCTGACGCCTCAAGCGTCCCATATGACGCCGCAGGCTCCTGCAGCCCCGGCGGCATACGCGCCTCCGCCGAATCACACGTCAAATATAGCGCCGCCGCCGCCTGCCTATAATCCGCCGCCATCTTATGCTCCGCCTCCGCCAGCGCCTGTCGCGACGCCTCCTGCGGCTCCCGAGATGCCGGCGCCAGTGGATGTCCCGCCGCCGTTTCCTCCGGTGCCCGAGATCATGCCTGCTCAGGAGGACGTATGACAACGGCTCCTCTCGCGCCTCCGGCGCGGCCTGCGTCCACGGGCGCTTCCACACTGGGGCTGCGCGCCTTTCGCGTGCTGTCCGTCGCGCGCCTGGACCTCGTCAGCACGCTGCGCCGCCCGATGTGGTGGACATGGATCGCGTTGATCGGCTTTCTAGCGCTGGTATTTTCGCGTCACTCCATCGGCATCCTGCCCGGCGGCGACAGCGCTGTGGGCGGAAAGTCGGTTTGGCTGACCTCCGAGTTCGCGGTCGCCAGCGACGCCATGATCCTGGGGCTCATGCTCCATGTATTTTTCATCACGATCGTCGCGGGAATGAGCGTGATTCGCGACGAAGAATATCAGATCGGCGAGATCCTGCATGCGACACCGCTGACGGCGGGCGAGTATATTTGGGGAAAGTTTTTCGCCGTTCTCGCGAGCTTTCTGCTGGTGATCGCCGCCGAGTTCACGCTGTTCGCCATTTCCAACCATCTGTACCCGCATAACAGCTCGCCGGAGCTTTATGGGCCATTTGCGTTTGGAAATTATTTTCGGCCCGCGCTCGTATTCGCCGTTCCACAGTTTTTGTTTTTGGGCGGCGTGGCGTTCGTGGTCGGGGAGCGCTCGCGGCGGCCCATCTTGATCTTTGTCCTGCCGGCGGCGGTGCTGCTGCTGACGGTGATGGTGCTAGGACATGACAGCGCCGCGCAGAACGGTGGCCGGGGGCTGCAAAACCTTCTGATGTGGTGCGATCCGACGGGGCTTGCCTGGTTCCGGGATCGATGGGTTGAGGCCGATCGCGGCGCTGACTTTTACAATCACGGACGGATCGTTCTGGACCCCGCTTTTCTGCTCAGCCGCTTCGCTCTGGCCGGTTTGGGGTTGGGCGCGGTGGCGTTCAGCCAGATTCGCTTTGCGCGCACCCTGCGCCGGGCGGCGCGGGCGGGGGTGGCTCGCGATATGCGTCCGTCGGCGCCACCCGTGCAGCGCTGGCCCGGCGCCATCGCGCAGAAGGCTACGCCGACGCCGCTGGCGGCTCTGAAGATGCAGTCGTGGAAGCCGAAGTGGTTCACCGCCGTCCTTTCGGTCGCGGACATCGAGTGGCGGGAGCTGCGCACCCAGCCAGGCCTGTATCTGTTTGTCCCGCTGATTGTCCTGTTCACGACCACGGCGACGGTCGGCGAGACGGGAATGCTGGGGACGCCTCTGCTGCTGACGGCGGGAATGCTTGCAGAGCATCAGTTCGGCGCGCTGACGGTCTTTCTTTCCCTGATCCTGATCGTCTACACGGTGGAGTCGCTGGAGCGTGAAAAGGCGTGCCGATTCTGGACGATCCGTAACACCATGCCGATCTCGACTTCCGCGATGCTGTTCGGCAAGTTTCTGACGCTCAACTGCGTCGCGCTGGCGGTGGCGTTCGCCTGCGCTTCGATCGACTTTCTTGTCTTGGCGTCGAACCAGGGACGAGTCCCGATCACGCTGGGGCCGTTTTTTCTCCTCTGGGGAGTACTGGGCTTCCCAACCGTTTGGGCGATCATCGCCGGAACCATGGCTGCTTACTGCGTGACGGGCTCGCGCGCCGGCGCGTATGTGCTGGGGCTGCTCGCCATGATCTTCTACACGGCGATCGGCAGCGAACTGACGTGGGCAGGGAATTTAGCTCTCGTGGACGCCGTGCATTGGAGCGATCTGAGCGTGCTGGAGATGGATCGTTACGCGCTGATCCTCAATCGGCTGACGACGGTGGCCGTGGCGTTCTTTTACGGCGTACTCGCCGTGCGTTACTTCCCGCGTCGCGAGCGTGACCCCGTTCGATTTGCATCGGCGCTTCGGCCCGGACCGATGTTCCGCACGGCGCTGGTGCTGACGCTGTTCGGCTTGCCGGGGCTTGTGGGGACTTTTTTCCTCGCCCAAGGCGTCGAGCGCGGCCAGGGCGGCGCGACGGTGGAGGATGCGCAGAAAGATTATTGGACCAAAAACGTCAACCAGTGGCGAGACGCCCCGCTGCCGGGCCTCCGCGACGCCGATCTGGCCGTGGATCTGTATCCGTCGGACCGCGCCTTCAAAGTTCATGGAACCTACCTGCTGTTCAACAAAGACAGCAAGCCGCTCGCCCATATCCCCATCACCTGCGGTTTCCAATGGAAAGACTTGCGGTGGACGCTGGACGGCAAGCCTTACAAGTCGGTCAAGCGCGCCGGCCTGTACGTCATCACGCCCCCGTCGCCGATCCTCCCTGGCAAAACCGTGGCCCTCGGCTTTTCGTACAGTGCGCCCAATCCAGGGATCAGCAAGAATGGCGTTGGCATGATGGAGTTCGTGCTGCCTTCGGCAGTCGTTCTGACGAGCTTCTCGACGCGCTTCGTCCCGCAAATCGGCTACGATCCGAGCATCGGCGTGGATGAAGACAACGAATCCGAGCCGCCGGACGTCTCCATCTCCGGCATTATCGAACCGAAGACGCCGCTGTTCGGCGCGCCGACGCCGTTCACGCTGCGCATGCGGGTAAGCGCGCCCTGGAACTTCGGGGTCAACTGCGTCGGGGATAAGATCGACGATCAAGTTCAGGGCAACCGGCGCACGACGGTCTGGCGCAGCGCTCATCCCGTGAGCGCATTCAATATCGTCGGAGGCTTCTGGAAGGAAAAACGCGCGCCGGGCGCCGCCGTGTTCTACCATCCCGACCATGGCGTGAATGTGTCCGAGATGCTGAGCGCTCTGACCGAGGCCCGCCGAAATTACTCCGAATGGTATGCGCCCTATCCCGATAAGGAACTCAAGCTCAGCGAGTTTCCGGCCCTGGCCGGCTACGCACAGGGATTTGCGACTAACATCACTTTCGGCGAGGAGATGGGGTTCTTAACGGAAGCCGAGGAGCAGGCAAACGCTCCGTTCGCCGTGACCGCCCACGAAGCCGCGCACCAATGGTGGGGCAACATGGTGGTTCCCGGCGACGCTCCCGGCGGCAATGTGATCAGCGAAGGCATGGCGCAGTTCTCGGCGGCGATGCTGCTGGACACCGTGAAGGGTTCGACCGCGCGCCGGGCGTTTCTGAAGGAGACTGAATCCGAATACTTCAAGGGTCGCAGCGTCGACTCAGAGCTGCCGCTGGGATGGACCAGCGGCGCCAAGGCCGGCGATCAGGCCGTTACCTATGAGAAGGGCGGCTGGGCGTTCTTTATGCTGGCGCATCAGATGGGCTGGGCAAACGCGCAAACGGGATTCCGGAAGTTCATCGCCACGTATCGTCACAGTGCGAAGCCGCCCAAGCTCTCGGATCTGACGGACACGCTGCGCGAGTTCGCGCCCGACAAAACGGGCTTCGACGCCGCCGTGCAGCAATGGTTCTACCAAACGGGTATCCCGGAATATCGCCTGAGCAATGTCCACCGGGAAAAGGCGGCCGGCAATCATTGGAAAGTGACGGCGCAGGTCAAAAACGTCGGCGAGGGCCGCGCCGTGGTGGAAATCGGCGCCTGGCCGGAGAAGCATGGAAACGATCCAAGGACGTGGACCCTCGGGACGTTAACTCTGGGAGCGGGAGAGACGGGGAACGTGACGTTCGAATGCCCCGCAAAGCCGGCCCGCGTGACCGTCGATCCGCTGGTGACTACGCTGCAAAGCAACCGGGGGAATGCGACGTTTCAGTTCTGAGATTCGCGTCCAGCATCGAATACCGGGTGGCATGCCTGTAGCCCTGGACAGGCATGGATTGCGTACGAAGCGGAACGTGACGTTTCTTCTCGTTCGTAGAACATGCCTGTCCAGAGCTACAGGCATGCCACCCAGTGGCTGTGCGCCTGAATTAGGATTGGAGTTTAAATCGGGTGCGGCGCGACGCTGACCGTGAACGGGATCGTGTGCAGAACCCCCGCGCGCTGGAATTGGAGCCAGCCGCGATAGAGGCCGGATTCTGGCAATCGCAAGACAAATCGCAGAAGGCCGCGCGCTTTATCGTCCCCCGCCCAATCGGCGGGATGCGAGTGTACGAAGGCGTGATTTTTCTGGCTGATCAGCACCATGTGCGCGGGAGCGCCCAGCCATGGCTCGACATCCGCGATGGGATTGCCCTGCAAGTCCGTCAGCGATACCAGGAGAGACGCGTCCTGGCGCGCGGCGAGGAGCGGCGCGGATAGCGCTGCCTGGATCTCCGTATCCCGTACTATCGCGAGGCGCGGACTCTTGGATAACGGCGGTGGGGGAGCGATCAGCATAAACGTGGTCGGCGCCGGGCCGGAAACGTCGATGGATGTGGACGCGACCTGGGTGCCGGCGTTGTGGGGCGCCATGTCGGCATATAACAGCCATGTGCCGGAGGTCGGGAAGTTTGTCGTGTGTGTGAACGTCCCATCGCTTTGCAGCACGGGATGTTCGTGCGAAAAGTCGCCCAGATCGTCGCGCACGAGGATGAAGTGCATCTTCTTTTCGTGCACGGTATCGAAGTCCGTCACTTGCTTGTTAGTCTGGCTGTTCACGACGCTCAAGGTCATGGTGACGGTCTGACCGGCGCGTGGATGCGCGGGCTTGGCGCTCACAACAAGACGATAGGGCGCCGAGTTCGGATCGAGCGCGTCGCCGACCGCGACATTGTATTGCAGCGTGATGGGCTTGCCGCCGTCGGCGGGCGTGGCGGCGATATCGAAGCGATACTGGCCGCCGTGCGGAAACGTCGCCGTGAAATTGTAAACGCCTGCTGTCTTGGACGGCGTGAGCGTCGGTGCGATCTGCGGCATCCCCGCCATGGCCGGCATCGTGATTCGGCATGACGCCGCTTTGCACGGAAGGCCCGCGCCAAAGAGAAACGGCAGAGCGCCCTTGTTATTCGGGTCCGTGGGCGGTACGCGCATGACCAGGAGAGAAAACGCCGTTTCATCGCCCGCCGAGACGCCCTCCGCAGGAGCACGCAGGTCGCCGACAATGTCCCCCTGCCGCGCCGTGAACTCCGTGGCGTGCGCATGGGCGGCGCGCGGCGGTGCGGTCAGCGCGAAAATGCATATTAACGCCAATACCGTGTTTCGTTTTGTTGTTCTGATCATATTTCGATCTTGCCGGCCGCCTTTACAAAGTTTATCGCACCTGCTAAAATAACCCACTATGTTTTCCGTCTTACGCAGCCGCGTCACTCGACTCATCCAGTACGAAATCCCACTGTATTCGCGCTATCGTCGGGTGATGCGTCAAGTCAATACTGAGGCCGGCTTTTTTGTCGAAGCCGGCGCGAACGACGGTTTGACGCAAAGTATCACGCCTTATCTGCAAAAGCGCGGCTGGAAAGGCCTGCTGATCGAGCCGATTCCTGATCTTGCCGAAGCCTGCCGTAAGAACCGGCCTGGCGCCTTTGTGGAGCAGTGCGCGCTCGTTTCTCCAGACTTTGAAACCGAAACCGTAGCGATGACTTACGCCAATCTGATGTCCGTCGTCGCTGGGGCGATGAAATCGCCCCAGGCGGACGCGGAGCACATCCGTCTCGGCGAGGAAGTCCAAAGCCTGAAATCGTATTCCTTGACCGTACCCGCGCGAACTCTCGATTCGGTGCTGGACCAGTATCAGATCGCCAGAGTGGACCTGCTGATCCTCGACGTGGAAGGTTATGAACTGTCCGCGCTTCAAGGTCTGGATTACGACCGCCTCGCGCCACGGTTTATACTCTGCGAAGCGCGCTTTCGCGAGGAAGTCGACGCGCTTCTCCTGTCACGCTATGAAGCTATTGACGAAATCGGCGATTACGATGTTCTGTATCGACTGCGTGGACAATCTTAAGCGCCGCTAATGATGACGGCGGTTATTCCCCCGGCTTATTAAGTCGCGGACCGCGCTGTAAAAGCCGTTGGAATAGCGGTGATAGCGGCCGCTGAACAGTTCTTTCATAATAGACGGCAGTCGCTTGATTTTGTTTCGTGGGATATTGATGCGCGTTTGGACGTGCCGGATCTGCGAATCGAGCCATTTGATTTTGTTCGGCAAGTCTTCGGGCGGCGCGGCCACTCTCACTAGACGTTCGCGGATGGAGCCAAGCTGCTGAACGTGAGTTTCATAGGCGCCGGCCGAGTCCGCCTTGCGTTCGTTGATGCGAATGCCCTGGATCTGTGAGTCGTGCTGACGGTATTCGATCAGCGGTTCGTCCAGAAATGCGATCGGCGCCACAGCGGAGATTAGCAGGGCGATCCAGCCGTCGTGCGCCAGAAAGCTGTTGCGCTCGATGGGCAGAACTAAATGACGCCACTCCGATCGGAACGCCGCCGTGGCGCCCGTCACCACGTTGCGGCGCAGGAGCGCGTAAAATCCTCGGCCCTGGAGAATGGCGCGGCGTTCGGCTTCCGTGAATTTGAAAAACGTGAAGATCCCAAATCCGAGCGGTTTTCTCTGGGCGTCCACGACTGCAGCGTCAGTGAACAGCAGCCCGAGCTTGGGATTAGTCTCGAATTCCGAAGCGATTCGGGTGAGCTTTTCTGGAAGCCACACATCATCCTGATCGCAGAGCGCGATTAAATCCCCTTCACATAAACCAATCGCCTTGCCGAAGTTTTGAAACGATCCCAAATTCTCGTCGTTGACATGGAGAGAGACGGGAAAGCCGACGGTCTTGGCGAAGCGGCGTATGATGTCTACGGTATCGTCCTGGGACCGATCGTCGCAGACGATCAGCTCGTCCGGCGGGCGGGTTTGCGACGCGATACTGGCGAGCTGCTCAGGCAGGAAGCGGGCGCCATTGTACGTGCAGAGGGCGATGGAGATCTTCATGGCGTCATCGCCCCGGCCGCAGCTTCTTCAGCGCGAGGTACTGACGAAATAAAAAATGCTTGAGCGGGGCCGGCGTGATCGTGCGCAATCGGTGGATTTGGTAGTGCGGAAATCCGACGTTTTCCTTGAGAAGACGCGGGAAGTCCGCCATGAATGTCGGGTCGGGAATATGGATACTCGATCCGCCGCCCTCGTAATCGGCGATCAGTTCGTGACGATAGTAAAATTGGACTTGTCTGTCTCCGAAGCACTTAAGATTGAAGGCGAAGTCGGCGAGCATTTTGTACTTCGTCTCGAACGTCCCGAGAAGATCGAAGATGCTTCGCTCGTAGAAGATCGATTGGTGACAGATGTTGAGCAGCAGGCGCAGTTTGCGCTTGGTTACCTTCCCGTAGTGACGTATTTGGAGATCCTGCATAAAGACGTCGCCGTAAACGAAGCTGTACTTTGCGCTTGGCATCTGCGGCGCCATGCGCTCCAGAATACCGTCGTGCAGCGTATCGCCCGCGCCCAAAAAATACAGATAGCGGCCTGTGGAGATCGCGACGCCTTTATTCATGGCGTCGTAAATCCCGGCGTCGCGCTCGGAGACCCACCGAACGGCGTCTCCCTTCGATCGGATCACATCCAGGGTGCCGTCGGTCGAGCCGCCGTCCATGACGATCACCTCGAACAGATCGCGCTTTTGCGACAGCACGCTCGCCAGCGTTTTCTCGCACTGCGGGGCGCAGTTGAAGGTGGGAATGATGATCGAAAAGAAAGGCTGGGAGGACGTTGTCACGGCTTAACGCACCCCCGAGGCAGTCATGAGCTTGCCGCGCCGAACTTTGCTCAGGAAGATACGCCAGCCGTACTTCGCGATGGGGGTGTATTCAATCGCAAGATTGGGAAGCGTCTGACGCGCCCAGGCTGCTGTGTCACGCAGCTCGTTCACGTAGCCGCTGTAAAGAAAAGGAGCGAACGGCGATGTCATCTCACCGTAAATCTTCCCGGCGAACACAGGATCAAACAGAAAGCTGCTGAAGATCTTGAGGCCGTGGAAGTGAAAGAAGATCAGCGGCTCGCCGTCGACGGTCATTTGGCCATTCTCCAGCGCCAATCGATAATTCATCCAGTTCCAGGGCGCCAGGCCCGCGCCCTTGTGCTGAAGGACGCGAACGCCTTGGAACAGCTCCGGCCACTTGTCCAGATACTTCTGGTCGGCATAGCGGTCATCTTCGCAGCGGTCGAAGCACCACTCCAGGCATCGCGCGCGCCACCATTGCAGGCACTCGCGTCCGATAGCGTTGTTTCGGAACATCAGAAGGCCGACGTTGAAATGACCGTTCGCCTCCATATAAAGTAAATGCTTGGGGAACCGGTGCTCGATAATTAAGACCGAGTTGTCCCCCAGTTCTTCAAAGATCGGCTCCGGGCTGGCGTAGAACAGCAGGTCGGCGTCGAGATAAGTGACGATGTCGATCTCGGGATGCTGGTCCAGCAGATAAAGCGGCCAGAAGGGTGAGCACGTGAAGTAGTATTCGACAATTGTGCGGTCGGACTTCGCGGCTTTGAGTTCCGGATAATGCGACTCGAAGTCCGATAGGCGAACGGGGTGGACTTCGGGCAGCGCCATCTTCGTCAGGGCATCGAACGTCTCGTCGTCGAAACAGAGCACCCAGAGCGTGAATGGCTCTGCATGGCGCTTGAGGGATCGATAAAGCGCGAGGCCCCGGATCAGATAGCGCCGGTCGAAGTATGTGCAGTAATATCGCATTAGGACGAGTGACTTCTTTGCCAGGAGAGAATTTGGGACGCCGTTTCGCGCACGGCTTCTTCATCGAGTTCAGGATACATCGGCAGGCTGAGCACTTCGCGCGCCGCCCGCTCGGTGTGCGGCAGCGAGGCGCCGCGCCCGAATGCCTCATACGCCGGCTGCCTATGCACGGGGACGGGATAGTGGATGAGCGCGCCGACGCCGGCCTGCTTCAAATATTCGCGCAGTGAATCTCGTCCTTCTGTTTGCACGACGTACTGATGGAAGACGGACGGCGCTATCTCAGATCGCTTCGGCAGCGTCAAGCCAGAACTCACGAGAAGCGAATCGTAAAGATCGGCGATGTGACGCCGCTGTGCGTTTGCGCTGTCCAGGAACGGAAGCTTCGCGCGCAGGATGGCGGCCTGAATCTCGTCCAGGCGACTGTTTGTCCCGGGCAGGGCGCTCACGTAGCGCTCCTTCCAGCCGTACTCACGCAGCAAACGCACGCGTTCGGCCAGTTCGCCGTCATTGGTCGTGACCATTCCGCCATCGCCCAGCGCGCCGAGGTTTTTCGTCGGGTAGAAGCTGAACGCGCCGAGGTCGCCCCAGGCCCCGGTCTTCTTTCCGGCGAACTCTGATCCGGTGGACTGAGCGCAATCTTCGATCAATCGCAGGCCGTATGCGCGCGCGATTTGTGCGATTGTATCGATGGGCGCCGCGGCGCCGTACAGATGCACGGGGATGACCGCGCGCGCCAATCCCAGGCCGCTCGCTACAGAGCCCGCAATCGCCTCTTCCAAACGCTGCGGGTCCATGTTGTACGTTTGGGGATCGATGTCCACGAATACGGGCGCCGCTCCGCAGAGATCGATCGCCGTGACGGTCGCGACGGCCGTATGCGCGACCGTAAACACAAGATCGCCGGGGCCGACCCCGCAGGCCTTCAGAGAAAGAACGAGGGCGTCCGTGCCGCTGGCGACGCCGATCGCGTGCGCCACGCCGATGTACTCCGCGAACTCGCGCTCAAACGACGCGACTTCCTGGCCTAAAATATACCAGCCGCTTTCGAGCACACGCGCAATGGCGGCGTCGATCTCGGCGCGATGCGACAAGTAGGCGGCTTTCGGATTACTTTGCAGGATCATAAGCTTGCGTCCGGCGTTACAGATAGCGATCTAGATGTTCGCGGTAATAGGCGAGCGTGCGCACAAGGCCCGTGTGCTCATCGACTGCCGGCGTCCAGCCCAGGGCGCCGTGGATCGCCGTATAGTCCGCGTAGTAGTCGCCGATGTCGATCCGTTTGCGGTCGGCGGGGAAAGATTTGACGGCGTATTCACCCTGGCCGTCGTTCGCGGCGATTAAGGCGTCGGCAAGCTGTGTCAGGCTCAAGTGGCCCGCGCCGCCGAGGTTATAGGCCTGTCCGTTCGCGGCCTCGCTCGCCGCCGAGAGGAGCAGGGCGTCCACGGCGTCGTCCACATAGGTGAAGTCGCGCAATTGGTGACCATCCCAGACTTCAAAGGGCGCGTGCTGGAGCACTTGCTTGATCCAGATACCTAAGAACGTCTGGCGCGCGTCCTTGACTCGCATGCGCGGCCCGTACGTGTTGGTCAGGCGCAGGGCGCAGGCGCGTATCCCGTACACATTGTTGTAAAGGATATGGTACCACTCGCCCGCCATTTTGTTGATGCCGTTGACATCGATGGGGCGCAGGAGGTGTTTTTCGTCAACGGGCAGATAATCGGGCTTACCGTAAATCTGACGTGTGCTGGCGAAGACGATCTTGACGCCCGGGTTATATTTGCGGCAGGCCTCCAAAATCGAAAGCTGCGCTCGGCAGTTGATCTCCATGTCCGTCTGCGGGTCCTGCATGGAGTCCATATGGCTCGTCTGCCCGGCGAGATTGAAGAGATAATCCTGGCCCTGAATAAGACAGCGCATACTGTGCTCGTCGCGCACATCCGAGATATTGACCTGGACTTTGTCCCGGATCGGTTCAATGTTGAACAGGTTCCCGCCGTATTCGGGGATCAGGCTGTCCACAAGCAGCACGTTCGCGCCGAGATCCACCAGGCGTGCGGCCAGATTGGAGCCGATGAATCCCAGACCGCCGGTAATCAGCGTCCGCGCGCCGTGAAATGGCTGAACTTGTGATGGCGAAAGCGGCAAAATGCTTGTCCTTAGTGCGCCGACCCCGAACGCTGTTCAAAGAGAAATCCCCGGAAGTCGCTGGGGGCTGGCGCGCCGTGAATCTGTGGACGTTCGCCGATATAAACCTCGCGCAGCAGGCGCAGACCATGCGACTCAGCCGCGTCCAAAAACTCTTTGCGGTTCAGGCACCAGCTGATATACTCGGAATTATAGCCGTAACGGTACGGTCTTTGCACGAATACGAAGGCCGGCCCTTCGGTGATCGGCAGGCGCGTGATATAAACATGCCCCGTCGCGGCGTTTGCGAGCCCTTGTAAAGTCCCGCGCCAATCCTCGGAGTAGTGCAGCGATGTGCTCGCCATCACGAAATCATAACTGCGTTTCAGGCATTCGTCATCGGAGTAAAATGTCGCCTGTGGGAGAAGGCGGCGCCCATGCTCGATGAGTACGGGAACGTCTTTACAATGATAGTCGAGCTGGAGGTTCGGGAAGAGCGCCTTACCGATATGGTAATAGTGCCCGAAGCCGCCGCCCCAATCGAGCATCGAGAGAGCGTCTTTATTGTGCGATGCGGCGCCCAGAGCAAACGCGTAGGACATCACGATATTGTGAAAGAGCAGATCCTGCTGCGTGGGATCGATCGATTCCGGTGAGATCCCCAGCGGGCCAGTCCCAGTAATTGATTCCAGAAACGCCGGCCACTTCTTCTCATACTGCTCCGCGATGTCCTCGACGTTCCATCCCGTGATCTTCGGGTTTGTTTTCAGCTCGCTCCAGCCATTGGGAACAGCTTCCCACTCATGGTACGCGGCCCGGGGCGCCCGGAACCGCCGATAGACCATGGGGAAGATCGGAGGAATGAGAGCTTTGACGATTTTGCGAACGAGAGAGAGTGGCATAGAGTTATTATGAGCTTACGCGGCC
Source organism: Capsulimonas sp. (assembly GCF_039929585.1). NCBI lineage: Bacteria > Bacillati > Armatimonadota > Armatimonadia > Capsulimonadales > Capsulimonadaceae > Capsulimonas > Capsulimonas sp. The sequence goes on along the minus strand of NZ_JBDSQY010000135.1, from coordinate 6,610 downwards.
GATGGAGACATAGCGTTGGAGAATTTCGGACAGTTCTTCCATCCGGTGGCGGTATGTGTGCTCCTTGAGCGTGCGCGCTTGTCCGCGGTGGGCGATCTCCGCCCGTTCGTTTTCGTGCTGAAGATAATATTCCACTGCTTCCACGCATTCATCGATGCTGTGATAGGCGATCACTTCATTGCCTACGGAAAACATGTCGTTCAGGTTGTTTTTCGCGTCCGTGATCAGCAGGGCGCCTACGCCCGTCGCTTCATACAGCCGCATGTTGTTGGCGTATCCTTCCGAAGCCTCGACGTGCTGGTTCAGCGTGATGCGGGACTGATGCAGCACCTGATACATATCGAGCGCCCATGCGGGGCCGTGATGCCGGGCGCGCAGCGGCGAGTTTCGATCCAGCGTCGCCACCCCGTAGCCCCAAACGTCGATGGCGCAGCGGGACGCGACTGCTTCGAGAAGCTTGGTGCGTTCCTTGTGAGCGCGTGTCAGGCCGCCTGCGAACGTGACATCGTAATGGGACGTGACCGGCGGGAGGCGATCGAGCACGGCCGGCTCAAAACCCAATCGGAAATATTCGCTGGCGATCCCATTCGCACGGAACCGATCCACGTAATGCGGGAAGGACGTGAGCATGAGATCGAACCCAGAGTACGTCCGTCCGTCCACCAAGAAAAAAGCCGTCTGTCCCGCAATGAACCGTACATGGTCGCGCATACGGTGAATGAACTCATCCGACATGGCGTTGATGTCGTGCACGTAAAGCACGTCCGGTCGATAATCCCGAATCTGAGCCTCTAACACTTTTTCGAAGAAATTGCTTTCGTGCCGGCGACTGACCCAGGGGATGACGCCGCGCCGCCATGTCAGATCCCAGTGGTCGGAATCCGTGATGGCGATATCGTTTTCTCGGGCCCAGCGCCGCTGGAGGGGCTCGCAGTTCGGCACGACTTCGGTCGCTTCATGTCCAAGCTCATTGAGATGCTTTGAATAGTAATCCGAGGTTCCAAAGCAGGCGCCCATCAGCGACTGATGCTGGACGGTGTAGGGCTGAGAGGCCAGCGTGGGATAATGGTGGTAAAAGTCCGATAAAAACTTAGGATAGTACGTATCAATGATCAGGATTCGCATGGACTAGTGTTTATACCGCCAGCGCGATGGACGCTCGGTACGCAGCAAGAACCGTCGTCACATCCCCATCCATGCGCAGATTGCCCTTTTCGATCCAGATGACGCGTTCGGCGAGACGCTCCACATGGTCCAGCTCATGCGTCACCATCAGGATCGTGCGTCCCTGCGTCTTGAATTCCTCGATCTTCTTGAAGCATTTCTCTTGAAACCCTTCGTCGCCGACGGCCAGGCCTTCGTCCAGGAGCAGCACTTCCGCGTCGAGATGCACGGCCATGGCGAATGCGAGGCGCAGTTGCATGCCGGACGAATACATTCGTACGGGCAGGTCCATTGCCTGCGGGTCGAGACCGGCGAAATCCAGGATACTTTCGTAATGCGCGGCGATGTATTCTTCAGTCAGGCCGAGCATCGCGCCGTTGAAGAAGATGTTCTCGTTGCCAGTCAACTCGTGATGAAAGCCTGCGCCAAGCTCCAGCAGGCTCATCATGCGGCCGCGGATACTGGCTTCGCCCTCGGTTGGGAGGTACACGCGGGAAAGGATGGAAAGCAAGGTGCTTTTGCCGGAGCCGTTGCTGCCAATCAGCGCAACCGATTCGCCAATCTCAATCTTGAAACTGACGTCGTTCAGCGCCCGGCGCAGTTCGAACCCTGTGTGGTTTTCCTTGCGGATGAGGCCCTTCGCCATCGCCGTCACCTTGCTCTTGATGTTGGCGTAGGTGCGGTGATAGACTCGAAACTCCTTGATGACCCGATTGACTTCAATTGCGTATTCCGGCATATGGGTTCCTACGGACGCTCGGTGAATTTCCATTTGCGGCTGTTGAAGTAGTTGTAACCGGCGATGCAGATCACGGTAGATGTAATAAAGGCCATGCTGAAGTAGCGATAGTCGAATGGCGCTGTGATGAAGGTCGGCGCTCCAGGACTGGAGACGATCTTCCCCGGCAGCAGAACTTCCTTATACGCCGTAATGATCCAGGCGAGAGGATTGCACAGATAAAGATGATAGGCCAGCGATTGCCACTGCGCGGGAATACGCGGGTAGTAGCGTATGCTTTCGGCGAAGTATAGGATCGGCAGCAGGTAGAACATAAACGAGAGCAGCATCGTGACGATGAACTTGACGTCCTCGTAGAAGACGTTCCAGGCGCACACAAAGAACGAGACGCCCAATGTCAAGATGAACTGAACCAGGATGATGAGCGGCAGCAGGAAAACTTCACGCGGCGGCGGCCCTGGCCACCCAGCGACGAGCCATGTCAACCCCCATCGATAGACAACGAAGACCAGCATCGACAGTATAAAGTGGATGAAGTTGGCGCACACAGCCGCCACAAGCGGAATCTCGCGTGGAAAGTACACCTTCTTGAGCAGGCCAAGCTGGGTCAGTACGGAGGTCGAGGAGTCGAGAACGGCGCCTTGGAAGAAGTTCCATGGGAGAAACGCACAGAGGATGTAGGCGCTGATATCCTTAGCCATCGATCCGGAAAGAAGGCCGACGGCGAACGTCATGACGAACACCTGAACCAGCGGGCTGGACATTGACCAAACAATCCCCAGGGACGAATTCTTATAGCGGACTTTCAGCTCGCGAATGGTGAGCGTTTTGATCAGATGACGGTAACGCCAAAGCTCGCGCAGCTCGGCGGGGATTCCCGGTTCGCCGCGCTTGAGGGGCTTAATGATAATCGACGGCGTCGTCATACGTTCTTTCTGAATCTGCGGCGTAATGCCTTAGTATATCGCGGGTTCTCTTCGGTTGTCAATAAAAGCATCCTGACACACAAACAGATCGCCCGCGGCGCCAATGGCGCTGCGGGCGATCATTCCAAAATTCGGTATTGAAAGGGTGAGATCAGCAGGCTTTCAAGCCCGACATCGATCGGAGGACGGGAGCTATGGCTCCGCTGGGGCGCGCCGTGTGATGCGTCTGGACGGGCTGCATAATCATCAGGGCCAGCAGAAAGATCGACTCGATGACCAATACGATCTCAAGTTTGCGGAACAAGCCGTCGCGGTTCATACATTTATCTCCAATGCGCCAAGCAAACATTAAGTACAGCTTTTATATCGGCGTTCCGTACTGAATTCTTCAGTGCAACTGCCAGTACGCCGTGATATGCCTCACTATTCCGCAAAGTAGAAATGATTGAAACCTATATTTGTTGCCGCTGAAAACTATTCTGCTAATAACCCTCTTCGTCGAGGTAGGCGATCATCAGGTCTAAGAAGACCTGGCGGACGGTCACATTATTGTGATCCCGGCAGTAGCGCTTCAACCGCCAGAAGAGATCCGGGGGCATATCGACCGTCGCCTTGACGCCGGTTGGGTGGATGACTTTTCGCGCGAGCGCCAAATGCACGCGTTCGACAAGACCTTCCATTTGCACGATGGCCGCCACATCCGCCGGCGGCACGGCGCCGGGAACGGCGTGGGACGGGTTCGACGCGGAATGCGCGCCGTTGGCGGCTGCGGGGGAAGCAGCGGCTTCCGTCATGACCTTCTCCATGGGCGCCGCCGTCACGGGGGCGGTCGCCTGCTGCGCCTTGGCGGCGATAGGCTGAGGCTCCAGCTTGGGTGCGGTCGGGACGGGCGCAGCCTTTTCCGCCGCGACGGCGTCCGTCGCGGCGGGCGCGGCCGGAGCGGGCGTCGCGACGGCAGGCGTGGGAGCGACCGGCTCTTTGGGGGCCAGACGCTCGTCCGCGCTGCGGCGCTGCTCGCGCAGGTTGGCGCGGCGAAGCTCATCCAGGGTCGTCATTACTTCTGAGTCTCCTTAATCTGCACCGGCCATTTTTTCTCGCGTCCCATTTCTTTCAATGTCCGCTCCACCAGCGCCACGGTCATGATGCGCTGATCGCGGACATAACCGTTCACGAACAGCGAGTCGCACAGGACGCAGATGTCGCGCGGCACGCCGAGTGTGATCTGGTGTACCATCTCCAGCGCTGCGGGCTCGAAGTAATCTTCAATCTCCGTGCCGCCGGCGGTTTTGATCCGATGCGCGATCGTGTCGGTCATCTCTTCCAGCGTCAGCGGGTCCAGCCGTCCCACGACGGCGATGCGCGACCGGAACGCATCCTTGTTTTCCAGCTTCTTCGGCAGGTTGTCCTGCGCGAGCATCACGACCGTGATCAGCTTGGTCTGGGCCGTCTGAAAATTGGTCAGATCAGAGATCGTGTCGATATTGCGTGACGAGACGTTCTGGCCTTCGTCGAGCAGCAGCACCGGGTGACGGTCCGCATTGTATTCGTCCAGCAGAAAACGCTCCAGGAGCCGGCGGTTGTCGGCTTCCGTGCGCTTGGGCGCAATGCCGAACGCCTCGCAGACCAGGCGCAGGAACGCGGCGGGCGTGCGGACGGTGGCGCTGGGCAGGAAGGCGACACTTTTGCCCGGATCTTCATCCCAGGTCTTCTGCAATTGATTGGCGATCGTGGTCTTGCCGGCGCCCACCGGGCCGGTCAGAACGGCGAGGCCGCGCTTCTGATCGGCGGCGTACCGCATCTTAGCGATCGCCACTTTATGCTCCGCACTCGGGTACGCGAAGCGCGGGTCCGGCTGAACGGAGAAGGGCGTCTCGCGCAGTCCATAAAACTCTTCGTAAATGGCGCTATCTCCTTTCCGCGATGACACGCGGAGTTACCGAATCATTATAGGGGAGAATCGCGCATAATTTCAAGTATTTTGCAAATATCGGCGAGAAACGCCATTTCGGCTCTCCTCGGAAATCGCCCTTGACACTGCGTCAAAGGGCCTGTATACTCATTTGTCCTCTCACGCGAGCGGGCGACCTTACGATTTTTCGCTTCGACAAGCAGGCATGTTTCCAGTACCCCGGACACAGGGTATAGAAAAAAGGTTCGATTCTCCCCGACGTCCTTCGTGAGTACAATGACATCCTCTCAACATGGCAGACAAGAGCGGTTTCAGGCGGCGTTCGAGCGCGCCTCCATCGGCATGGCTCATTTCGACCCATCCGGCCTCTGGCTGCGCGCCAACTCATATCTCGGCGCGCTGCTCGGTCATGACGCAAAGACGCTCGTTGGAAAACGTATTCACGACATCGCGCATCCCGACGATCTTGCGATCGAGCAGCAGGCGATCGCGCGCGTGCTCGCTGGGGAAACTTCGTCTTATAACGTTGATAAGCGTATCATCCGGCCGAATGGCGAGATCATTCACATTAAGATTTCGGCGTCGCTTGTTCGCGACGACCAGGATCATCCCGATTTCTTTCTCGCGATGATCCAGGAAAATCCGCGCCGGGGCGCCTCCGTTGGCGTGCGCCGCGCGCTGGATCGCCTCAGCCAGCAGGTGCAGCATGCGCCGCTCGCCGTGGTGGAGTGGAACCGCGACTTTCGCATCTCACGCTGGTCCGACGAAGCCGCGCGCCTGTTCGGCTGGTCCGCCGCCGAAACCCTTGGCCGCAGCTCGGCAGAGCTGGGCTTTGTTTTCGATCAGGATATTTCCGTGGTGGAGAATGGTGTCGCGCGCATGCTGGTCAGTCCCGACCAGCGCAACATCGTGCGCATCCGTAACCGCACGCGCGACGGCCGCATTCTGGATTGTGAATGGTATAGCTCGGTCGCCCTGGATCGCCGTGGACGCATCGAGTCGATCCTTTCGCTCGTGCTGGACGTGACGGAAAAGAGGCGCGCCGAGGAAGAACATGGGCGTCTGCTGGAGCGCGTTCAGCAAGGCGCCGCCCGCGAGCATGCCCTGCTGCGCGATGTTCTGGCGAGCGTCACTGAAGGCAAGCTGCGTCTCTGCGACCGGCGAGAAGATCTGCCGGCGCCGCTGCCGTTTTGCGAAAACGCCGTGGCGCTCACTCCCAAGCAAGGCATTGTGGATCTGCGGCGCCAGGCCGAGAAGCTGGCGATCGAATGCGGCTTCCCAGACACGCGCTGGCATGATCTTTCGACCGCTGTCAGTGAAGCGGCGATGAACGCCGTGGTGCACGCCGGCGGCGGGTTCGGTCAGGTTTGCGTCAGCACGCCCGACACCATCCAGGTCCGTATCGTGGACCACGGCGCCGGCATCTCCATCGATCAGCTTCCCAAAGCCACCCTCCGGCGCGGCTACACCACCGCCGGCACCCTCGGCCACGGCCTCTGGCTGGTGCTGAACACCATCGACCGTTTCTACCTGCTCACCGGCGGCGAAGGCACCACAGTCGTCCTGGAGCAGGATTTGCGGCCCATCGAGCCGAACTGGATCGATCATGTCAAGGCGCTCTGAGCGCCTTCGTTTGGGAGGATCTCATCCATGGCCCAGCAAAACGTCGCCGTCAAATGCCCCGTCTGCTCCGCCGAGCTGACCGACCTTTATCCCAAGCCCCGCTGCCGCCGCTGCGGCTACATCGAAAGCTGCTGCCAACCCGAAGTCCCATGCGAGGGGACTGCGGCGATGGGAGAGCCTATCGATAAAGATCTGATGGATGTGGACCGGCGGCGGTAGGAGAGGCCCTCACCCTCGTTCCCTCTCCCG